>JAZFVY010000367.1:0-2311 GCA_036447975.1 Desulfobacterales bacterium | reverse complement strand
CCGCCTTCTGAAAGCATTTTCCTTAGCACGGTGCCGGATAAAAGAACCCTGTCTTCCTTATCGTGTGGACAGGTTCTGAGCGAAGCCATGCCGTCACATTTGTAACAGTAAAATGTCCAGTCGATTTTTAGAGGCTGGCAAAGCAACATTTTTCCGGGATCATCAGATGTCGGGATCTTGTCAAAAATCGTCTGGGCTTCAAACATACCATAGAAGTCACCCACACCGGCATGGTCACGGCCGATAATCATGCGAGAGCATCCGTAATTCTGACGGAAGGTTGCATGGAGCAGGCCTTCTCTGGGTCCGGCATATCGCATGTCAAGGGGGTAACCGCCCTGGACAACATTCGGTTCCACAAAGTAGTTTTTCACAAGTGATTCTATACATTTTATACGAACATCTGCCGGAATATCACCGGGTTTCAGGTTTCCGACAAGAGAGTGTATATATACACCATCACAAACTTCAACGGCGATCTTGCAAAGATATTCGTGTGATCTGTGCATGGGATTTCTGAGCTGCAGGGCAGCAATCTCGCTCCAGCCTTTATCTTCAAAGATTTTACGTGATTCTTCAGGCCGCATATAGATGCCGGCAAATTCGGTGGGATACTCCCCTTCGCTTAAAACCTTAATAGGACCGGCTATGTTGAATTCCTTCTGAGCAATCACCATCTGGACGCCCGGATGATCTTCTCCCGCAACCTTCCAGAACTCTTCGGTGGTGGTGGTGCCTTCACCCATGTAAACTTTTTCGCATTCATATTTTTTGTCAGCCTCGGTCATTTCATATTTTTCAGTGACCTTCATGGTTGCCATGATTTCGTCGCCTTCAGGATCATAGAGTGCAATCTCATCACCCTCGTTGATGCTGCCGGCATCTTCCTTTGACGCTGACAGGGTCACAGGAATGGGCCAGAAGGTTCCATCAGCCATTTGAAAATTCTCGCAAACTTCTTTCCAGTCTGCCTTGGTCATAAAACCGGTCAAAGGGCTGAAACCACCGATTCCCATCATAATTGTGTCACCTTTTTCACGCGGGGAAATAGAAATCTTTTTGAGACCTTCAGCTTTTTTCTTTTCCGCTTCAAGCTCAGCGCCTTCAAGCAAGCAGCAGGTTAAGCCCTTGCCGCCATGAGGTGGAATTAATTGTGACATTTGTTTCCTTCTCCTTTCAATTTTTTTATTAAATAATTATCTTCCATGTGCTATTGCAATTTCCTAAAAAAGAGCAATTAAATCAGTAAAAAATCCTTTTGTCAAGTTTAATTCAATTTGTTTAAATACTTCTTATTTCAATATCCCTACACTTCGAATTATGACAGGCATTAATACTAGAACCTATCTCAAAAACAATCTAAGTGCCCATGGCGGTGTTGCGAAACGGTTCAAAATGCTCACATACTACGTGTATGCTCCGCTTTTTAACCGTTTCGCGCCTTGCCCTGAACCCTAATCTTATTTTTGAGATAGGTTCTAATAATAGTGGACAAAGATAAAAATATTTATTAAATAATAAAACCATTGATTTTAATAATTAAGGGGGGGGAGAGTATATGAGTGAAATTAATTTGCAAGATGGCAGAATAAAGATAGACGGCGAATGGTATTCTGCTGAGGTTCTGGCGGATATGATCCAGGAAAAAATGCAGATAGGAGATATGAAAATTTCAAATCTTGCTGCCGCCTTAGAGGAGCTTAACAAAGCTCTGGCAGATACACACACATTAGAGATGAGACTTGCTCTTTCAAAAAAAGAATATGAAAAATTGAAAGCCCTTGGAGGGGGCGATGACCATGAGTGTGTTCGACAGGCAATAATGGCATTCATTGGTGGCGGCAAAGCAGAACCAGCTGTTAAAGCAGAGGATAAAAAGAAGATGGTCATCAAATGCCCTAAATGTAAAGCGCCCATCAAGATAACCTCAGATGAAAGGCCGCTTGCCGTTGAGTGCTCCCATTGTGGTACGGGTGGTCGCTTGACCCCGGAAAACAAATGGGCAAAATTCAAATAATTTTGAAATATCTTAAGTTCTTTTGACTTCACTTCCGACTTATTCCCATTGCCTGATTTTGAATATTTTCTCCTGTTCTTTGACGCAATACAAGGAAAGTCGTCATGAAAAAAGTTTATAAAAATATAGCTGAGATAATACACAAATCCGATCCAAAGGCATGCTTTGCCATAGAATTCTGGGACGGTGATGCAATATGTTTCGGAGATGTTTCCCGGGCAACATTACGTTTGAAAACAAAAAATGCTGCCGGAAGTGTCATCGGAAAAGGTTTATTGGGGTTTGGCGAATCCT
>JAZFVY010000366.1:0-6219 GCA_036447975.1 Desulfobacterales bacterium | reverse complement strand
CAACGTCTGATATCAGCAACCTTGAACTCCCCTATTCACCACCATTTTCTGCGGCCATGGATATTTTAAATGCCCTGGGCAACACTGCTGAAAATATCCTGGCCGGAAAAAACAGGGTTATCGACCCGGATCAATTTTCTGATTGGTGGCAGAAGAGAGAAGATGACCGCACACTCTTTTTGGACTGCCGGGGATGGGGAAATGCAGAACCTTTCGTAAAAAAGTATCCTGATCATTGGAAAAGCATTCCGCAGGACGAACTGAGGAACAGGCTGGAAGAAGTTCCAAAAGATAAGAAAATAGTCCTTATCTGCAACACAGGTGTCCGTTCCTACGAGGCCCAGGTGACCCTGGACAAGGTGGGAGTACGACAAACATATAATCTTCAAGGAGGCGTGGCCGCCTTGAAAAAGTTGGGGCTTGATCTTTGAAGTGAGTTAATTCAGTGGTCGGGGAGTTTTCTTCTTTAAGACAGTTCCATGGGTAATCAGATTCCAAATCGTGTGAACCCGCGTATAAAGGATTGTAAAAAAAGAACAATAATATCATTAAATAAATTATTACTGTTGTCCAATTAAAATTTAATAAATCTTTATAACCTTTTAATATTTAATATGACATTCACCACACATGATCGGACCGGACTTCTTTTCCTGATGACATCTTTTACATTGCACATGATATACCTTAACAAGGGACATGGGATTTCCGCTGTCATCTAGCTCATGACATTCTGAACATTCCATGTCCTCTGAAGATTCATACTCATCTATTTCGCCGTCCTCATAAACATGATGACAGATATTGCATTCCTCAATCTCTGCCGTTTCATTGTGTTCATCATGCATAAATGGAACAGATGGCCTCATCTTCTCTTCAAAAGCACTGTCCTCTACAGTTGTTACATCATCCTGTGAAAAGCCGGACATCACAGCAAGAATGGAGACAAACAGGGTTATTACTATATAAAACGTCACTCTTCTTTTTCCCATCAGGTTCCTCCCCCAATTTTGATGAGCCTGACTAAGCGGTTATGCCGGCTTTTCCATAGCCTTGTATATAATGTCACCCAGAAAATAGAGTTCCATATCAAGGCCGTAGTGATGAATAATATCATCAATCCCGCCATGACAGTTATGGCAAGGAGCTATTACGACCTTTGCACCTCTGGCCTTTGCAGCAAATAACTGCTCCGCCTTGATCCTGATCCCTTTAATACGTTTCATCTTGTATGGAGGACCGGCGTTTATAACCCCGCCTCCTGCACAACAACAATAATTGTGCTCCCGATTCGGGTGCATCTCGACAAACTCTTCGCAAGTGGCGTCAACCACATAGCGTGCCATTTCATGAAGGCCTCTTCCCCGAGATATGTTGCAAGGATCTTGGAAGGTAACAACCCCTTCATATTTATTGGCGATCTTTATCTTTCCTTCTTTGATCAATTCGTAATAGAATTCGACTGCATGTGTAACCGGTATGGGCGGCATCTTCCATGCAAGCCATCGGTTGCCTACATCATATACGGATCGGAATGCATGACCGCATTCTCCCATTACGATCCGCTTAACCTTGAGCCGCATTGCTGTTTCAAAATGTGCCTTTTTCAACCTACCCATAATTTCATAATCTCCGGTAAACATACATAGATCGCTGTTGTCCCATCCTGGTGTTGCCGGCATTGTGAAATCAACTCCGGCAACATTCAAGATAACTGCGGCCTGGTATATGAGTTGAGCTCGAAACTTCGGTTCAGGCGCAATGACCGAGTAGAAAATATCAGCCCCTTCCTTTTCAATTGGGATCTGTAAATACGGTATCTCGTCCTGTGCTTCTTCTTCCTGCCAAAAGAGACTGTCAACCCATTCATCATCTTTCATCCACATCTGGTTTAATGTTGCTGAATGGCTGTGAGCAGTATCCTGTTGATACCGTGGAGTAACACCCAGCATATGACAGATCCTTCGCACAATAGTCATTAAATAAGCAATATCAATACCAAACGGGCAATACATTGCACAGCGACGGCACAGGTTACATTCTGTCGTTGCAATCCGGGAAATGCGCCTTATAAATTCAGGATCGACTTTCCCTTTTTTCTTTAATAATTCCCATATGGTCTGTTTAACCTTGCCGGCAGGAGAAAACTTCGGGTCGTTATCATAGGAAAGAAAATAGTGGCAGGCTTCAGAGCAAAGCCCGCAGTGCACGCAGGTTCCAACATAAGTCTTTAGCCGTGCGCCTGTTTCTGTCTTTAAAACCTTGTTTATGACCTGCTCGATCTTTTCCGGTGTCAGCCTTGCGATGCCCGTATCAATACCTTCATCAACAACTTTGTCAATCTGGTTGTTATTTTTGATTGCAGGTTCAACCACGACATTTCCTCCTCTCACAAAATCGTTTCACGATTTTATGTAACCTTTTATTACCAATCCTTTGCATGCCTGACAGCGCCGAACTCGGAACCCATGTACCCCCTTGTAAACGGGAAAAAAATCATATGGCTCAACCGGGTAAAGGGGATGGCAGCCAGCATGATTTCACCTGCAAGGATGTGAATAATTCCCATGACCCGGAAACCCGGAAACTGGTGATATGTCCAGAAACCTGTAATAAAGGGTGCAGCAACAATGGCGAGTATTACGTAGTCAGAAATAGATGTTAAGTACTTGACTTCCGGCAGAACGATTCTTCTGATAAGAAAAAAAACACATGAAGCAATAACAACTAAAGTCAATACATCGGCGGTATTGTCCGAAAGATACCACCAGCTGATATCCCATGATTCCTTCCAGAGAATTATATGTGCAAAAAGAAAAATCGGAATAAAAATAAGACATATATGGAATGTAAATGTGACGATGGTAAAAATCGGGTTTTTCTGCCACTTTACAGTTCCGAAGGGAATGATCCAATGCAGGATTGAGCGAAGCCCATATTTTAAACTCATGTACTCATATACAATTATATCTTTCTTCTTAGCCAGCAAGGCCATGGAGATAAGCCTGTATAAAATACCCCCGAAAAAAATGATAAAGGAGACCCAGACAAGCGGGCCACTGACAAAATCATAAATATCATGCATTTTTTTCTCCTTTAGCCGGTAATATCAGTTAACGGCAAAACCTGCCGGTAATACTTACCAGCATCGGCATCACCCTCGATTCCTTTTATCAGAATTTTTTCACTGTCCGGACTGAAAACAGGTTCACCCAATGCCTTATACGAATCCTTAAAGGGTTTGCCGTCTATAACAAGAGTGTAGCGTCCGTTCTTTTCTGCCTTTGCTGCAACGCTTCTGCTGTCAGGGCTGAAAACAGGCTTCCAGACCATGTCATATGCACCACCCCATGCTTTACCGTCAACAGCAATTGCCCACTTTCCGTCTTCTTTTCCAATGCAGGCGACCCTGTTTCCGTCCGGACTGAAAACCGCCTCGGTTACGAGGTCACCAAAGGTTAGAGACCATGGAGCACCGTCAACCGCTATAGTCCACCGACCGAATTTGGGCGCCACAATGGCAGCTATCTTTTTTCCGTCATGACTATACATATGCTGCCATAGCTGGGCAAAGGAGCGATTCCAAAACGGGTTTCCGTCTTGAGCAAGAGTCCACTTACCTGCTATCCTTACAGGCGCGGTGACAGAACCGTTTGCAGGACTGAATCGCGGCATCCAGACCGAAGTATAAATTTGATCCCAGGACACCCCGTCAACGGCAATGGTGTAATCATAAAGGGATGTTCTCACTTCTGCCGCCACGTGCTCAGCATCACTGGAAAAAGCCATGTCCCAAACGTTAACGAAATTTGTACCCCACGGCTTGCCGTCCACTACAGCGGAATAACAGCCTTCCTGAAATTTAAAAATTTCTCCTTCCGACACTTTGACCGTTGGAACGACTCCGGCAACTCTTTTTCCGTCACGGCTGATAGTTAGATTACTCAAAGATGAAAACCCCGTTTCCCATGGTATATCGTTTGTCACAGCAAAGTATTCCATCTCCTTTTGAGCCGCCACCGTGATATTTTTGCCGTCCGTCCCGAACTTAGTATTCCAAACAAAGTCAAATGTATTTTCCCAGACATCTCCGTCTACAGCTACTGTCCAATTTCCCGTATCAGACACCAGAGCTGTCAGCCGGTTATCAGGTCCGAATTTTAAATACCATACTTTATCAAACCTTCTTTCCCAGGGAGCATCATTCTCACAAACACTGAACTCCATTTCACCTGTTTTTACGACTGCCGCTACCTTTTCTCCATCCGGGCTGACATAGGGTTCCTCAATATTTTCAAAAATACCCTCCCAAGTGCTGATATCCGCAATTAATTTCTTGCCTATCTCCCAGTCCCAGCCACTTATATTATGCATTCCCCTTTTCTCCTTTATTTGCGATACGTCTGATCTCGACTTGATTCACTTTTACTGAGCTCTACTTTATAAAAAATATCAGAAAAAAATGTGAAAAAATTGATGCTTGAAAAACATTTTTTATTGACATCTATTCATATAAAATTTCTGCAATTTTTTGCACAATTCTATTACATTTATCTACAACCTAAGTTGTTTGTTTTCTGGCTTTTGGGCTTCAGTATTTACTATAATAGATGCTTTTATGATTAAATGGATCATAGCAAAAGTTAGCATAGAAAAATAAACGGAAAACGAGGTCAGCGCAGCATGAAATGTTTCACAATGGAAACTGATTCTTGATAAAGAACAGGTTTCAAGGATGTCTATTTTGAGATTTGATATATTAATACAGCTACGGTGTCAATATAATTATGAATTATTCTAATTGGTTATATTACATTGTGGTATTCATGGGTGGAATGTATTGTTGGACAAAGGAGGAGAGCTTAATAGAACCTAAAGTAAGCGGTTTTCGTCTTGCCAGTAAAAAACCGCATTGATTAATGGTTGATTAAGCAGTTTGTTAGAAATTTAGCGGACTATAATTATCTCAAGATTTGACAAAACAAAACCAGAGTTGTAAATCAATATGTGCGCGGATTTAAAAAAATAATCCGCCTTACTCTTGTTTTACCGTTACATTTTAGCCCTTTAAAAACATTATCGCATTCAGGTAATCCGGTTTTAAACCGGATCACATGAATGCTTGTGGGACTCGTTTTCAAAAAGCTAAATTAATACATTTTGCCAAACACCATAAACGTTTACAAATCATACCAGTTCCTAAATGAGGTATATTATGAACAACTTGTTATCATACTTTGATAAGTTAATGACAATAACTGGAAATTCGGTTTACCTGAACATCCTGATTAAGACCGTCCTTGCCCTTGCAGTTGCGTTTATAATCTGGCTGATATTAAAACGCATCCTTCATTCTGTCGAAAAAAAAGTTCAGAAATACGAATTTGTAAAAGCTAACACCCAAATTTTTAGCTCCTTTAGAAAAGTGCTTTTCTATGCTCTGGTGCTTATAACCGGCACCTATCTTATCAGGCTTTTAAAAGTTCAACTAATGGAGAAAGCCTTCCACGCGCTCCTTATTATACTTATAGCTGCACCTGTGACAAATTTTCTTATCATCTCAATTAAATATCTGCAAAATAACCTGGCGGACAGAACAGAAACCAAGATTGATGATATAATTTTCGATCTTCTCAACAAATTTGCAGGTGTGATTGTCTATTCAATCGCAATTATAGTGGCGCTTGATGTTTTAGGCATAAATGTCATGCCCTTTGTGGCTGGTGCAGGCGTGGCAGGGATTGCAATCGGATTTGCTGCAAAAGATACTCTATCGAACCTTATCGCCGGAATATTGCTTATTCTCGATCGGCCCTTTGAAATTGGGGATCGGATCGAAGTGTGGAGCGCCCCCGCAGGAAGTGCTTCATGGGGAGATGTCGTTGATATCGGCCTTCGTGCAACAAAAATCAAAACAACCGATAATATAGTGATCATCATACCCAACAATGAAATCATGAAACGCGACATCGTTAACTACACCATTATAACCTCAAAGATCAGAGTCCGCGTTAATATCGGGATTGCTTATGACGCAGATATCAATAAAACAAAGGGTATTATTTTAGACGTTGCAGATTCAGCCGAATGGATTGCAAAGGATCCACTTCCAAAAGTTGTGGTGAGAAACTTCGGAGATTCTTCTGTGGATCTCCAGCTTCGTGTGTGGATTGATGATGCGCGTAAACGTATGGATACAATTTCTTATATAACAGACAA
>JAZFVY010000365.1:0-5856 GCA_036447975.1 Desulfobacterales bacterium | reverse complement strand
ATCCGGGATGGGGAATAGGAAATGGATTAAGCTGAATTTCTCATGAATAGAAAACCCCGCGCTGGAAAGCAGGGCATAAGAAACTGTCTTATGAACATAATTGAAATCGAAAATCTTGGCCATCGTTATAACGACGGCACACTGGGTCTGGACAATATTAATCTTACAATCAAGGAAGGGGCGTTTGTAGTCATCTGCGGTCAGAACGGGTCCGGCAAGACGACTCTATTAAGACACCTTAACGGGCTTCTATTGCCGAATACAGGGACTATCCGGTTGGCCGGAATACCTGTATCACAAAACCTGGCCAGAGCAAGGCAGATAGTGGGAATGGTATTCCAGGATTCCGACAGCCAGATTGTTGGTGAAACGGTTTTTGATGACGTGGCCTTTGGACCTGAGAATCTTTGCCTGGACAGAAGCCAGGTAAAAAGACGGGTATCAGATGCATTGAAAGCCGTTGGCTTGAACGCGTTAGCCGACCAGAGACCACATTTGCTTTCAGGCGGAGAAAAACGGAGGCTAGCCATCGCAGGAATCCTTGCAATGGAACCTAAAGTGCTGGTTTTTGACGAACCATTTTCCGACCTGGACTACCCTGGGGTCCGGCAGCTTTTAAAGCAGATTTTCGCTCTGCATAAGGCCGGACATACGATTCTGGTTGCCACACACGACCTGGAAAAAGTTATAGCCCATGCGGGTCATCTGGTTATCATGAAAGACGGAAAAGTGGTAAGAGACGGATTGCCTGGGGAGGTGGTAAAGGGAGTCGGGGCATTTGGTGTGAAAGAGCCCTTTGATTTCCGGCCGGGAATGGAGATCAAATCATGGCTGAACTGACAGCTTTCAGTTTTCGTCCGGGAGCATCTCTACTGCATGAGCTGGATGTTAGATTTAAGCTTGTATTCCTTGTCCTGATCAGTCTTGCCAGCTTAAAGGCGGCTTTGTTGGCACTTTGTGTATTAACTTTCGTGCTTATTGGTGTGATAATAGATATCCGTTTGCCGATTAAAGTAATCTTAAAAGAGCTTCGTTATTTTCTTATTCTTCTACTTTTTGTGTTCATCGCACGGGCGTTAACTACACCCGGATCACCTTTGATTCAATTTAAGGCAGTATCTGTTACGCGGGAAGGGGTCCATGGCGGCATTATAGTTTGCTGGCGGCTTCTGATTATCATCATGATGGGATTATCGTTTGTTTCAACAACACGGCCGTCAGAAATTAAAGCTGCTGTTCAATGGTTTCTGAACCCTTTTCCTTTTATTCCGGCCAAAAGGATTGCAACCATGATGAGTCTTATCATACGGTTTATGCCTGTTATTCTTGACCAGGCAAAGGAAACCGCTGATGCCCAACGGGCAAGAGGAGTGGGGAACAGGAAGAACCCTGTGTATCGATTGAAAAAACTCGTGATTCCCCTCATGCGCCGAACCTTTGAAAATGCCGACAAACTGGCCGTTGCCATGGAAGCAAGATGTTATTCAGAAAATCGGACAGATCCCGGGCTTTCTTCCGGTATTAGGGACTGGATAGCTCTTTTTGCGGTCATTTGCCTGTGCATTATCATTATTTCAACCTAAAACCAATGGATTGGCTATTGACTATTGACTATTGATTATTGCAAGATGCACCTAATAAATTGTGAACCTTCAATAATGATAGTATCGTAAAAAGTCAATTTTAATGCCGGGTGCCCTATTTCGCTGGCATTACGATTATTCAACTATTTGTTTATGTATTCTTTATTGTCGTTCCCGCGTAAGCGGGAATCGAGAAAAATAGTATATTGATGACTTTTTACAAAGCCTTCAATTATTGATTATCTCCCGATTTGTTGTAGCTAATTAAGGCAAGTAAAGTGAATAATCTACAAATGAGTCAGTGTGGTTCCAGATGTAAGAAAGACATAGCAGAAATCGAAAGAATGTTAAAACGCTGATACAATCTTTAGAAAACAAACACTTGAATCCTTGACCCCTGGAATCCTTGGACCCTCTTCTCCAACTAAATTGGAGAAGAACCATAATTATCAATCGTCAATCGTATAAGGAGCAGAGTCAATTGAAAGTCATAATAGTAGGCGCCGGTGAGGTTGGATTTCACATCGCAAGCCATCTTGCCTTAGAGAACAAAGATGTTGTAGTTATTGACAAGGATCCTGCCGCCATTCGATACGTGTCCGATAATATAGATGTTCAGACGATCAACGGGTCCGGAAGCAGTCCGGTGGTTTTGGTGGAAGCCGGCATCAAAGAGGCTGAGATACTACTGGCAGTCACAAATAGTGATGAAACAAACCTGGTGGCATGTCTGGTTGCAAATATAATTTCTTCGTCAACCAAGAAAGTGGCTCGTGTTCGCAATTCTGACTATGATGAATATCATGACACCTTCCGTGATCATGCGCCACATATCGACACCTTAATCAACCCAGAGATCGAAGTTGTAAAGACCATTGAAAGGCTTATGAGTGTACCCGGAGCGGTAGATGTCGGTGAGTTTGCCGATGGCCGCGTTAAATTCGTAGGGATACATATAGACGAGTCTGTAAGACTGGCAGGTATCCGTCTTTCAGAGATTTATGAAATGACCGGGAAAAAAAGCCCTTTGATTGCCGCTGTGATTCGAAATGAAGAACTGATTATCCCCAGGGGGAATGACAGACTCATGGCAGGGGATCTGGTATATTTTATCAGTGAAGAAGACAAATTGTTAGATACTCTGGCAGTTTTTGATAAACATGTCGAACCGATTGGTCGAGTTCTGATAATAGGCGGCGGACGAATCGGATTCAGGCTGGCTAATCTGCTTGAGGAGAATTCTGTCTATACCAAAATTATAGAAAAGGACTCGGACCGATGCACAGAACTTGCCGAGCAGCTAAACAAGGCAGTTGTTCTTCATGGGGACGGTACAGATCAGGAGCTTCTGAGCGAAGAGAATATCCAGGATATGGATGTTGTGATTACACTTACCGATGATGAAGAAACCAATATATTAGCTTCCCTCCTAGCCAAGCGTATGGGCGCACGCAAAACAATCACGAGGATCACCAAGTTCAGTTATTTCCCCTTGATGTCGATGATCGGTCTTGAACAGGTGGTGAGCCCGAGACTTTCGGCCATAAATACCATTTTACAGCATATACGCCGAGGCAAGGTGCTTTCGGCCAAATCGATTAAAAACGAGCAGGCTGAAGTCATGGAAGCAGTGGCCCTGGAAACTTCGGACATTGTTGGCAAGCCATTAAAGAAAATATCCTTTCCAAAGGGGGTTCTGGTAACCGGCATCATACGACAAGACGAGGTCATTATACCTTCTGGTGAAAGCGTAATTGAACCCGAAGACAGGATCATCATATTTGCAAAAAGACAGGCCATTCCCAAGATTGAGAAAATCCTTGCAGTAAAGCTGGAGTATTTTTAGATGCGGTGGCGCTTTATCCTGAATATTGTGGGGATATTAATCCTTTTTTTGGGGATAAGTATGATATTTCCCCTTTTTTTTGGTTTTTACTACAAGGATCAAAGTGTTATTCCGCTGTTAAAATCGATGGGAATAACCATCGCTGCCGGTTTTCTGCTAAACATATGTTTTCGAAAACAAAGGGTAGACCTTATCAGCCATCGGGAAGGAATGGCAATCGTAGCAATCGGGTGGACCGCCATCGGACTGTTCGGGGCACTCCCGTTTTATCTGGGTGCTGAATTCAGCACTTTCGTGGATGCGTTTTTTGAATCTGTTTCCGGTTTTACAACAACCGGATCATCGATTTTAACGAATATCGAAGCAGTATCAAAAGGGATCCTTTTCTGGCGAAGTTTTATCCAGTGGCTGGGCGGGATGGGCATCATCGTCTTATCAGTGGCGATTCTTCCTTTCTTAGGGGTTGGGGGCATGCAGCTATACAAGGCAGAGGTCCCGAGTCCTGTTCCTGACAAACTCAAGCCGCGCATCAGAGATACAGCTATGATCCTCTGGAAGGTTTATGCCCTCATTTCTCTGGCAGAGGTAATCCTCCTAATGATCGGGGGGATGGATCTTTACAATGCCCTGTGTCACTCCTTTACAACTATGCCCACAGGCGGATTTTCAACTAAAAACGCTTCCATCGCCCATTATGACAGCGTCTATTTTGATTCGGTTATTATTTTCTTTATGCTTCTGGCCGGCATTAATTTTTCGCTTCATTACCAGTTTCTGAGAGGGAAACCGCTTGCCTTCTGGCGCGATTCAGAATGCCGTTTTTTCCTCGGTGCTGTTCTTGTTCTGATTGTTATTGTGACATTCAATATTTACGGAACTGTTTACGAAACAATTGGCAGGGCTCTCCGCTTCGGTGCTTTCCAGGTGGTTTCCATTGTAACGACAACGGGCTATGCCACGGCCGATTACGAGCTGTGGCCGGTCATGTCTCAGCTTATCTTGCTGTTATGCATGTTTTTAGGGGCATCAGCAGGTTCCACCGGCGGCGGCATGAAATGTCTCCGTGTCATGCTCTATCTTAAATACTGCTACAAAGAGCTTTTTTCCCTGATCCATCCCCATGCTGTCAAGCATATAAAAATTGGGGGTGAGACGGTTCCGGAGGATGTTGTTCGGAGTGTCCTCGGGTTTATGGGCCTTTACATAGGGCTGTTTGCATTTTCCTCTGTTCTGATAGCGAGCATGGGGGTAGATTTTATCACCTCAATTGCAGCGGTTGCAGCTACCATCGGAAACATTGGACCCGGCCTGGGGATGGTGGGCCCGGTGGACAACTATGCCCAGATACCCTACCTGGGCAAATGGGTGCTCATATGGTGCATGCTTCTGGGAAGGCTTGAGATATACACGGTGATCATATTGCTTGTGCCGGAATTCTGGCGAAAATAAACTATTTTTGTTGACAAGAACAGGTTATATAGTTAGATTTTTATACTTTAAGGGCCGTTAACTCAGTTGGTAGAGTATCTGCCTTTTAAGCAGAGAGTCGCTGGTTCGAGCCCAGCACGGCCCACCATATAATACTGCTTTGCATACGTCCCCATCGTCTAGCCTGGTCCAGGACACCGGCCTTTCACGCCGGCAGCAGGGGTTCAAATCCCCTTGGGGACGCCAATAAAATCAAGGGGTTAGTCGCCGCCACGACTAATCCCTTTTTCTTTGGTTGCGGATAGGTTGCGGATGGTTGCGCCCGAGCGAAGATCATCCAACCCATCAACTTCAGACTTACTCCCACCTGGAACCCAGTGATAATAAATGTCCATTGTAAATTTTACTGAATGATGGCCAAGCTGCTTGGAGCAATCAGCAATATTATCCCCTTTGGAAATTCTCAAAGTGGCATACGTGTGTCTCAGATCGTGAATTCTTACCCTTCTAAGACTCGCCTTTTCCAAAGCTTTGTAAAATACCCTTCTTGTGTAACTTTCGTGATATTGTTTTCCTGCCATACTCACAAAAACCCATTCGGGCATCTTTTTCCATCCACAATTTAAGGTTTCTATTTTTCGCTGGTGTTTCAATTCCTTTAGTGTATCGGCGAGTTGCTGCGACATATCCACTTTCCTGCTCTGGCCATTTTTTGGAGTTTCAATCCTTCCCTTGGAAAAACTCCTTTCAATGGTTATGAACCGTTTTTCAAAATCAATATCTTTCCATTGCAGCCCTAAACCTTCACCGAACCTTATTCCAGTTCGTGATAGTGTCAGAATAAGAGGGTATTGTCTGGAAAAATGAATCTGGCATGTATTCAGAAGAATGGCCAACTCATCCATGCTAAGAGGGTAAACTTTCGGTTTTGGATCTTGTTTTTTAAACAATTTTCCAATATTATGAGCCGGATTTGTCGGCAATACTTCTTCGTCAATA
>JAZFVY010000364.1:0-6117 GCA_036447975.1 Desulfobacterales bacterium | reverse complement strand
GAGACTGTTTTGCGCTGGTAATACTAATGTAGGAATACTTTTAGTAAGGCAATAGACATTAAAGAATATCACAATAGGAGATTCGCTAATGTTAAGAAACTCTATTATTAATCTTGTGGCCGTGCTGATTTTGCTGCTCATCAACGGCTGCGCCACCTTGCCTAAAAACTTTGATAGACCGCCCTCATATGCCTTCACCGACACGGACAATACCAGTCTCGGCAAAGACAGGCGGGATGAAATGCGTGCTCACCCCGGGCAGTCCGGGTTTTTGCTTTTGGGGAACGGCCTGGATGCTTTTGTGGCCCGTGCCCTGTTGGCCCATCGTGCCGACCGCAGCATCGATGTACAGTATTACCTCTACCACAGCGACCTCGTCGCCAGGTTGTTTACCGATCAACTACTCAAGGCGGCCGACCGGGGGGTGCGGGTGCGTCTGCTGGTGGACGACATGGATCTCGAAGATCGGGATCTCAATGTGGCGGCGATGGACAGTCATCCGAACGTGGAAGTGCGGATATTCAACCCGTTCAGCCGCAAAACGGGCCGAACCATCCAGTTTGTGACCCGCATGGGTTCGGTGACCCGCCGCATGCACAACAAGTCGTTTACGGTGGACAACCAGGTCACGATCCTGGGGGGGCGCAATATGGGCAACGAATACTTCGACGCCGATCCGGACCTGGCTTTTTCCGACCTGGATGTGCTGTGCATCGGACCAGTGGCCCAAGAGGTCTCGACGGCCTTCGATCTTTACTGGAACAGCGAACTGGCCTATCCCGTATCGGTGCTCATAGACAAACCACCCACGCCTGAGGAAATCAAGCAGATGCGACAGGAACTGAACGAATACATTGCCAAGCAGGTCGATTCGGACTACCTGAAAGCACTGTGGAATTCCAGCCTGGCCAACACCATCAGACAAAAGAACGTGCGTTATCGATGGGGGGAGGCGGTCGTCTTCTATGATCAGCCCGAAAAGATCCTCCATGATTTCGACAAAACCGAATATCACCTGGCCCCGAAGCTGGCCCCTTACTTTGAGGGCGTTCAGGAGGAATTAATTATCTTTTCCCCCTATTTTGTTCCAGGCAAGAAGGGCACGGCGTTTCTGAATCAGCTCAGCCAGCGGGGCGTGAGGGTACGAATTCTAACCAACTCCCTGTCATCCAACGATGTCGGCGTCGTGCATGCGGGTTATGCCAAATACCGTAAGGACCTGTTGCGTGGCGGTGTTGAATTGTATGAAATGAACAAGAAACTCACCCGGAAACAGCGTAAAGAAAAAAAGGGTAAAGGTGGTTCATCCACGGCCAGTCTGCACGCCAAATCGTTTGTCTTTGATCGCAAAAAGGTCTTTATCGGTTCCCTGAACCTCGATCCCCGGGCGGTCGTCCACAACACCGAGATCGGTGTCGTGCTGGAATCCACGGAAATCGCAACTGGGATGAGCGACTGGTTCGATCAGCATATTGAAGAAGTGTCGTTTCGCCTGGAACTGAAAAAGGAGAGCGGAACCGAAAAGCTCTTCTGGCACGGCCTGGTTGATGGAAAGCAGCAGACCTTTGACGTTGATCCCTATACGGGTTTCTGGAGACGTTTCGGTATCGGCTTTTTGAGTATTCTGCCCATTGAATCACAACTGTAAACTATTTCACAAGAAATATGAAGATAAAAAAACGAAGATGCGAGAAAGGAGGTGCAGTCGTAAAATTTTGATAGAAACTCTTCGATGAGTCGCTTTGGCTTGTTGCGATTCATCTTCATAAACCCAAATCTTTTGAGAAAGGGAATTGAATGAAAAAATTATTAGGAAATGGATTGGCCTTAGCGACAATCGCCGTTTTTTTGCTATCAATGACGGGTACTCTGCCTTCAATCTTCAATTCAAACCACTCTTAAATGGTTACGTTTCGGATCGAAATCGTTAATTCGAAACCTGTGTTTTACTGCTATGAATGACAGGTATTTGAGGATCTTAATTATTTGGAATATCGTTTTTCAATAAGGGCAAATCTTTTTCAGAAGGTTTGCCCTTTTTGTTTTTTTGATATATGGAATCAGCAAGAATCGGTTTCAGATTGTTTTCGTGAAATGATATTTTGAATTGAAAAGGTAAAATAAGTGAAGCCACTCCGAAATTTTGACATTGGTCAATCCATATCCAAACTCATAAACTTTTTCCGGATTGATATCTGGCGCATTCGTTTGGATGATCTTCCATTCAAAAAGTCTGTTTTTATCAAGCCACTTCGAATTCTTATTTTAACGATTCGTGGGTTTGACCAAGACAAATGTCTGTTGCGGGCCTCCGCGCTTACATTTTATACCGTGCTTTCCATTCCGTCGGTCGTGGCTTTGTTTTTCGGCATTGCTAAAGGATTCGGCTTTGAAAAACGACTTGAACAACAGCTGCTTGAAAATTTTCCGGGACAAGAAGAGATCCTCACAACAGTCATATCCTTTTCCAGTTCCCTTCTCGAACAAACCAAAGGCGATCTGATTGCCGGTATCGGTGTGGTCGTGCTTTTCTGGTCGGTGCTTAAAGTTCTCGGCCATATCGAAAACTCCCTCAACGATATCTGGGAGATAAAGGCAAGTCGCAGCTGGGGGCGAAAAATCAGTGATTATCTTTCGGTAATGCTCATTGCTCCCGTATTAATTCTAATGTCCGGAAGCATTACGGTATTCATTACCACCCAAATCACCGAGATAACAAAAAAAATTGAGTTGTTGGAAATGCTCAGTCCGCTTCTTTTTTTTAGTTTCAATTTGATTCCCTTCGTTCTGATCTGGGTGTTGTTTACCGTCATTTACGTTTTAATGCCGAATACAAAAGTGAATTTAAAAGCCGGTATTCTGGCGGGAATCATCGCCGGAACCATTTATCAGATTTTTCAAGGGGTCTACATCGACTTTCAAATCGGGGTGACTCGGGCAAATGCGATCTATGGAAGTTTTGCGGCCTTGCCGCTCTTTTTGATGTGGGTCCAGATTAGCTGGTGGATTGTGCTGTTTGGCGCTGAACTTTCATTTGCCAGCCAAAATGTTAATACCTATGAGCATGAACCGGATAGCCTGAAGATAAGTCCGGCGTTCAAAAAATTGCTCTCGCTGCAGGTTTCCCATGCGCTTATTCACAATTTTAAAGACGGCAAAACACCGTTAACCGATTCTCAGATATCAGAGCGACTGGATATACCCATCCGGCTGATGCACCGGATACTTTATGAACTCGTGGCCACCGGTCTGTTTGTTGAAACCAGAACCAATGCGGATAAACAGTTCGGCTATCAGCCGGCACGCGATATCAACGGGCTTTCCATCAGATGCATCCTTGAAGCGCTTGAACACAACGGTGTAGACAATATCCCCGTGGCCAACACCGAGGAATTGGAAGTCCTGTCCGATTCATTAAAACAATTCAGCGAAGCCATGGAAAGTTCACCGGCCAACAGACTTTTGAAAGATATTTAGTTAAAATAATCAAAACAGGAGAAGATCGATGAAAAAAACATTCGTTTTCGTTACTTTATTATCTGCATTGTCTCTGATGTTTGCCATGGCTGCCTCGGCGGGACCTGCCATGGATCGAATCATGAAGAAAGGGGAGTTGGTGGTTGGCACAAGCGGCGCACAGCCGCCGTTGACAGCCACCACCAAAAAAGGAGAGATCATCGGACTGGACGCTGACATTTCAAGGGCAATGGCCGATGCAATGGGTGTTAAAATAAAATTTGTTTCAATGCCATTTGCCAAGCTTCTTCCGGCCCTCGAAGCAGACCAGGTAGACATGATCCTGTCGGGCATGACCATAACCCCGAAGCGCAATCAAAAGGTGGCGTTCGTGGGTCCGTATTATGTTTCTGGAAAGGGAATCCTGGCCGTTGCCGAGAAGTATGCTGCCTTGCAAGAGGCAGAGGGATTGGATACACCGGAGGTTACTGTTGCAGCTTTGAAGAATTCAACCAGTCAAAAATTTGCCGAGACGTTAATGCCCAAGGCAAAATTGATCCTTACCAGTTCCTACGAAGAGGCAATTGATCTTCTTTTCAAGGGTAAGATCGATGTCGTTGTGGCCGATTTTTATTTTTGTGCGCTGACTGCTTACCGCTACCAAGATAAGGGGCTGATGGCAGGGAAGTCGCCCCTCACCTTCGAACCACTGGGCATCGCCATGTCCGAAGATACGCTGTTGATCAACTGGGTGGAGAATTTTATGAAAATTCTTCTAGGTAGTGGCAAATTAAAAGATATGGGTAAGAAGTGGCTTAACGGCGGCTCATGGATTGATGAATTACCTTAAGCGGTGATTCTGAAATCTTTAGGTTTTAGGCGAACTGCAATATGTGGGATTCTCCATAATTCTTAGAATCAACACTATCTATTGTATGACACTCTTGCTAGTTGGTATTGATCATCGACCACTATGGCAAGTGCAGTCTGCAATTAGGCACTTTTACGGTTAGGAGGAGTTTAATGAAACAAAGTTCTGTTAAATGGTTTGGCTGTTTGTTTTCTTTTGTTTTTCTGATTATTTCTTGCTCTGGGACCGAAATCACCCACAAGCAGGTAAATGAGACCTATAAAGGAAAACCCGTATCTAATATTCTTGTAATTGCAATAACAGGCAATGAAGATTCTCGGCGATCTTTTGAGCGAAAATTCGTTGCACATTTAGAATCAATTGGAGTTGAAGCTATCTCAAGTGAAGATGTCATACCTATGCCTCCAAATTTAGAAATGAAAAAAGAGACGATAAAAAATGCTGTCAATCAATTTGAAAATGACGCTGTGATCATCACGCACTTGATTGACAAAGAAGAAAAAGGAGCCCACACACGTGGTGGTCATGGACAAAGTGGCTATTTTGGTTTTTATCATATGTGGCACAGTTATGCACATGATCCAGGTTATTCAAGTACAAGAAAAACGCTGCGATTGGAAACGAATTTGTACGATGTAAAAACAGAAGAGCTCATTTGGTCTGGGCAATCAAAAACATGGAGCAAAGACTCAAAATATCAAATCATTAATGATGTGGTCAAGGTTGTGATTAATGATCTGCAAAATAACAAATTGATCTCGCCAAAATGAATGTGACTGTGCATATGGCAACGTAAACTCTTTGAATCTAAAACATCCGAAACTCTGGATATTAACGCTGGAGACCTTGTGAACATATATGTTGTTGACGATGAGGACAATCCGGTCAAGTATTACTCTACAAATCAATTTGGAGTTTTAAATAAAATTAACATTAAACGGTGAACTGACCTGACCTGCCCCCACTTTTCGTACCACATTTTAAGTTAGTATTTGTACAATATTTTCCTGTAAAATCAATGACCAAAACGGATCATAGTATAAAGACATTATAGCCTCTGGTGCTGGAGGGCGGTAACCAAGACTGCTATGATTGAATATAGCTACTGTCAAATGGTCATATCCCAAAACAATTCAATTATTAGGTGCGATTTTTTTTTGATAGTGATGCAGGCTATATCATTTTACAACAGCAGATATTCACATGATCACTGGTCACTGATCACCGAATACTGTATCCTTCCCTCTGAGCCCGACACCCTGGTGTGTCTGACCATTCTGCACAAAACTTCATAATGGTCTTGACTTTTTTGAAGTATGGTTCATAATAGCCGCATGGAACGATATTTAGAAAAATATATTTGGAAAGACTTGAAAGAAAAAATCGTGCTTCTTTCCGGCCCGAGGCAAGTTGGAAAAACAACGTTGTCCACACAGTTGACACCATCGCATGCTTATTTGAATTACGACGCCGCTTCCGACCGGAAAATCATCCATGCGGAAGAATGGAACAGAGATGCTCAACTGGTGATCTTTGACGAACTCCACAAGATGAAAAAATGGAAATCATGGATTAAAGGCGTATACGACATCGAGGAAAATTCGCCTTCAATCCTCGTTACCGGTTCGGCCCGGCTGGATACATACAGAAAAGGTGGAGAGTCGTTGGCGGGACGGTTTTTCCCTTATCGCCTGCACCCCTTAACGGTCAAAGAAATTTGTCAATATCTTGATGAAAAATCTGAAACAGCACTGGACAAGCTGCTCAAACTCGGGGGCTTTCCGGAACCC
>JAZFVY010000363.1:0-2910 GCA_036447975.1 Desulfobacterales bacterium | reverse complement strand
TGATCCTTTCCAGATGCGACTGTAGTTTTTCCTGCTTCTCCACAAAGGCTTTGTGTTTTTCTTTAACTTCCCCCACTACCTGTGCAGGTGCCTTACTGACAAAATCCTTATTGCTCAGTTTCTTTGAAACAACAATCAATTCCTTCGTCAGTTTATTGATTTCTTTCTCAAGACGATTAGTTTCTTTGGCAAAATCAATAATACCTTCTAATGAAACAAAAATCGTAGCATCATCAACAATGGCGGTCGCTGCTGATTTTGGCCTTTTCCCTGCCTTTCCCACTGAAAACGATTCGAGTCTGGCAAGATTAATGATCATGTCCTGGTACTGTTTGACCGTTTCCCTTGTCGATTCCTCCTGTGCCTGGACCGTAACGGCCAGGAATAACGACGGGGCAATGTTCATCTCGCCTCTTACATTTCTGATTCCAGTTATAATCCCTGTAATAAGCTCCATTGTTGACTCTGCTTCAAGGTCGCGAAGTCGGCTGATGTCATCACGAACATCTGAAGGAAAGACAGTTTTCATGATAGAGCCCTGTGTTCCCGGCAGCTTATGCCAGATTTCCTCTGTTACAAAGGGTGTAAACGGGTGAAGCAGAATAAGTGTATCCCGCAGGACACGCCACAGTACGCTCAAGGTTGCTTCCTGCCGACTTTGTTCCTCATGGCCGTACAAGGTGGGTTTGATGGCTTCAAGGTACCAGTCGCAGAATTCATGCCATACAAACTTGTAAAGCGCTCCGGCAGCATCATTGAACCTGTAACCTGCAAGGGCTACGGAAACTTTGCCGATAACACGATTGAGCCTGGATAAAATCCACCGATCCGCAAGTGACAGGTGTTCTTTTTCTATGTTTTCATATCCTTTATTTATGTGCATTAGTGCAAAGCGGGCGGCATTCCAGATCTTGTTGATAAAATGACGATAGCCTTCGACGCGCTTTTCAGACATCTTGACATCTCTGCCCTGTGCTGCAAAGGCCGCCAGGGTGAAACGGAACGCATCGGTTCCATAGCGTTCAATAACGCTCAATGGGTCAATCACATTTCCAGTCGACTTGCTCATCTTTTTGCCTTCTTCGTCACGCACCAGAGCATGCACATATACATCTTTAAAAGGCACATCCTCCATGAAATGAATACCCATCATCATCATGCGGGCCACCCAGAAAAAGAGAATATCAAAACCTGTAACAAGTACAGATGTAGGATAAAACAATTTCAAAAGCGGTGTTTCATCCGGCCATCCCATGGTGGAAAAAGGCCACAGGGCGGAGCTGAACCAGGTATCCAAAACATCAGTCTCCTGCACAAGATCTTCCCCTTTGCAAGCCGGGCATGTTTCAGGTGTATCCATGGAAACGATTAACTCATTACACTTCTCACAGGTCCATGCAGGGATCTGGTGCCCCCACCATATCTGCCTTGAAATACACCAGTCTTTTATATTATTCATCCATTCAAAATATGTTTTCGTCCATATTTCAGGAATGATTTTTGTATCACCGTTTTTGACTGCATCGATCGCCTTTTCCGCAAGGGGCTTGGCCATTACAAACCACTGTTTTGACAAATTCGGTTCGATTATAGCCCTACAACGATAACAGTGTCCGATACTGTGCTTATACGGCTCAACCTTTTCCAAAAGCCCCTCTTCTTTAAGTGCTTTAATCACGGCTTCTCTGCATTGGAACCGATCAAGCCCCATGAACCTGCCGGCTTCGGATGTCATCAGACCGTCATCTCCGATTACTTTGACACGTTCAAGGTTGTGGCGGTTACCGATTTCAAAGTCATTGGGATCATGCGCAGGCGTAATCTTTAATGCTCCGGTTCCGAACGACATATCGACATATTTATCCTTGATGATGGCAAGTTTTCTGTTCATAAGGGGCAGAATCACATGGTTGGAATCGATGCCGTGATAGCGCTCATCATCCGGATTTACTGCCACGGCCGTATCACCTAACATGGTTTCAGGTCTGGTAGTTGCAACAACAAGTCCGCCTGTTCCATCTGTAAAAGGATATCGGACATAATACAGATGGCCGTCATGCTCCTCATGTTCCACCTCAAGATCAGCGAGCGCCGTATGGCAGCGATGGCACCAGTTAATAATGTAGTTGCCGCGGTAGATAAGACCTTCATGGTATAAATCCACAAAAACCTTGCGCACCGCTCTTGAAAGCCCCTCGTCCATTGTAAAACGCTCCCGCTCCCAGTCACATGAAGCTCCAAGGCGTTTGAGTTGATTGATAATGGCGCTGCCATATTCACCGCGCCATTCCCAAACCGCCTCAATAAACTTTTCTCTTCCAAGCTGGTCGCGATCCATTCCCTTGCCGGCAAGATCTTTTTCCACAACATTCTGGGTAGCGATTCCTGCATGGTCGGTACCCGGCATCCACAGGACGTTGTCGCCGCGCAATCTCCTGTAACGACATAGAATATCCTGTAATGTATTATTGAGGGCATGACCCATGTGGAGAACACCGGTAACATTCGGCGGAGGGATAACAATAGAATAACACTTTTGAGCGCTTTGTTCTTCGCTTGCTGCAAAGAGCCATTCTTTTTCCCAAAAATCGTACCAACGTTTTTCCACGTCATGTGGTTCATAACCTTTATCAAGCAGATCGGAACTCATATTACATTACTCCTCCAATAAAGCCGTATGGCGCAAAATACACAAAATGCAGATACATCTGTAAAATTTAAAAAGGGGATTATTGAATAATCCCCGATCTGTTTACTATTCGGTTTTCAGTGCCATTTACAAGTTGATGAACTCGTAAAAAGTCCGATTTAGACGGTTTCGTAAAAAGTTCAAATTCAAGGCGTGCAAATTTTGCAATTATGAGGCGTACTTATCGTACGTTGAATGATTGCGAAATGCAGCACAACGCA
>JAZFVY010000362.1:0-7163 GCA_036447975.1 Desulfobacterales bacterium | reverse complement strand
CTGTTTACCCTGTTAAATAAAATCTCATTCCATGAAATAAGATTTTAATGCGAAGCATTATTTAACAGGGCAGGTATTAGAAGGAATAGACATAGCAGATCTTCTTATCTGTGAAGTTAGACCGTATCTTTCTTCATTTGGGGATTTTGTTGTTATTCTATATATATTTAAATAGGGTTAGTAAGACTTTTGCCAGACATTCAACTCTTTGTAATTTTTTAGCCTTTCACTCGAACCCTTGAATCCTTGACCCCTTGAACCCTCTGGAACCACACCTGCTCACTTAAAGATTATTCACTTGACTTGCCTTAATTAGCTACAACTGATCGGGAGATGATCCTATTTTTCTTTATTATTGCGGGCAGGCCCAATTAAATTTTGTAATAGTAAGGATTTAGCAAGGTTGGGGGAAGCAATTCTTGCAAAAGAACCCGTTTTGCTTCGCCTTCAGAGCCGATTAACATCTTAATAGTGAGTTTGGCTAAGACAGCTTTTCAATTATGGCATCAATGAGGCGAATCTCCGGCTGCTTTGATTTAAGATACGCGGGAATAGTATGTCGATATTTCTTACATGCCTTCAAAAGGATTTCTCTTTCATCCTTCGTTAGAGCAAGCTGCAAAGAACGTGGGTTTGAGGTTTCTTCCTTTTTGGATGCTGCCTTTCTACTTCTTATGTCGATTGCCTTCATTCAGAAACCTTTTCGATAATTCCCGGAACGTACCTCCAAAGATAAATTGCCGGCGCTACTGACGCTACACCGGCACATTACCACAGCTGTCCTCTGACCCTGCCGAAAACTCATAAACCATCAAAGGGCAATTAATCAGCTGTAATTCTTATTTTTTTTATTCTTCTTCCTCAGTTGCTTTGCTCTTTGCTTTTTTGGGTGCTGCTTTTTTGGGTTTTCTCTCAACAGCCACTCGTTTAAGTTTTCTCGGCGGCGTTTCCGTCCGGTCGTCCATAGTAACAAGCAGAACCGGCGGAATAACGTCTTCCATCTCTTTTCGGTCATCGAAGAATGCATTTCTGACGGAGGAAGAGTGAATGGCGATTTCTTCCATTTCAGAATCTTCTTTGCCTTCCAACTCAGCTAAATTCTCCAGAATATCGAGAATAACTCTGTTCAGCGGATCATCCTGCCCGTGTTCCTTGTTAAGATGCTTGCCGAGAGCATTCAGGTCTGCAATGTTAAGAGGATAAATCCGATAACCGTTACTCGGCGAGCTGTAAACGGTTTGAATAACCCCAAGGATTACAGAAAGATTCGTGGAATAAATTCCACCCTTACGCCACCTTGTCAACATTGCGAAAATTTTGTTGACGATGAACTTGTTGGGCTGGACGGGTGAAAGCATTAAGAAGGGGTCCCGATCAGCAACAAGCGCATCGATAACCCAATGGTTTTCGATTTCCAGCATCTTCAAGAAAAGAGGATAGTTATCAGGCGTTATGCCAACGCTGCTGAGAAACTTGGCATAGGTGACTGCGGCCTCGACCGCTTCAGTCGTTCTGCACCCTAATATCCCCTGTAAGAGGTTGTTCTCTATTTCGGAAATTTGAGCATCGTCCAACGCTTCATCATATTCAGGTAATGTCATATTATCCTCCATACTCTGTAATCAAAAATTGTCATATCACTAATATTCTTGGCACGCCGGCTCGAGCCATTTAGTCTGTAAAAAGATAGTCCGGCGGAAGCTCGTCTTCAAGGTAATTTCCCCCCACCATCAGGACCTGGGGAATGCAGTCTTCCAGCATTTTTGTATTGTCGAAGAAGTATCCTCTTACCCTCATTGCCTGCCTCGACACTTCCTCCATGGAATCGTCCCACATCAATCCTTCAAGTGAGGATATCTTCTCGAGGATGTCCAGTATGCATCTGTTTTGCGGATCATTCTGTCCTTTTTCCTGCTCAAGATGCTTGCCGAGGTTGTGTACATCAGCGATACCCAACGGGAAGATTTTATAGCCGTCTTTGGGCGAACTATATGCATTCTGGAGTACCCCCAGCACAATCGCCCGTGTCTTTGGATATATCCCGCCCGGACGCCATTTTGTCAGCAGCCTGAAAGACTTTTGGACAATATGAGCATTCGGCGGAATAGTCGATAAGAGCAAGAAAGGGTCTTGATCTCCTATCAACGCATCAAGCACCCAATGGTTCTCTATTTCCAGCATCTTGAGGAACAGAGGATAATTCTCGGAAGTTAACCCCGACATCTTGAGAAACCTTGCGTAACTCACAGCCGCCTCCACAGCTTCTGATGTACGCGCGGCCATTAAACCCTGAAGGATTTTGTTCTCCACGCCAAGAATGTACGATCGTGACCAGGTTAATTCTTCTTGTTTTGCCATGACTCTTTCCTTTCTCTAATGTTAAGTTTCAATATATTTATATAATAAGGCAAAATGGTAGTATATTTCCGAGACCTTTGCAAAACGCCCCCTTTTGCCCAATTAATGTGCCAGGCTCAAATTTTAATCCTCAAAATACTCCGTGTATTCCTGTGGTTAAAATTTTCGCCTTCCTTGAACTTGAACAAAATTGAGCATTTTTCAAAGGTTTCTTTCTTTATGATAGTTGGTATCTATATAATTGTCAAAAAGCAAGGGGTCGGTGAACAGTAAACGGACTGGAAAACCCCAAGGGCGATAGTTAAAAGTTGATAACACAGCAATTTCATGTTGTCAAGATTCTTAAAATTATTTCCAGTAATTATAGGTAAAAAAAGCAATTTTATTATTTAAGGACTGGTCGACCCGATTCAATGTTGTCATTTACAATAAATACAATAAGTTGCAAGGTCAAGAACAATTAAAATTAACATGAAGATGTGTGTTTCCAAGGGCTATTTTTATAAAAAAACGCTATTTTATTACAAAAGTCAACTAAAAAAAGGATATTGTTAAAGAATAAAAATAGAAGAAAACACGGATTATAGTATGTCCTGTCCAAGTTTTTTACTCAATGACTGTATTTCAGGAGATATTTTTAGTTTCGTCAGAATAACGATCAGGTCAAAGGATTCTTGCTTTTGCTCACCGTTTTCTGAATATTTGAGGGTCAAAGGTTCAGCATCCTGGTCCTTTTCGACTGACTCCGGTGATCCTGCTACAATCTGAAGGCCCGGAATTTTCTCTGCCTCAGGAAGGAAACTCTCTTGAAAGGATTGGCAAATGGGAGAGATTAATACCACTTCTAGGTCTTCTGTTTTGTCAAGTGCCAGAATCGATTCGTTCACCCCCAGAACCAGACTGGAAAAAAGATGTGCTTCATTGTTTTCTGTATGACCTTGAACAATGGCAAGGCGTCTGGTGACCTCACCATCCAGCGGCGAAAGCACCATCCCATTGGTGGGGCCGGTTGGTGAAAGCATGTGTTCAAACTGTATATCCGTGATGACTTCCGGGTAACTCCCGTAACCCAGCTGTGCATTGAATGGATAAAATGAGTTCTCTTGCCCCTTTGTAATAACAACCTCGTTAAATTCCAATTCCAGCTCTTCATCAGGGATCTCAAAATCGATGGCTTCTGGTTTACATTCAGCCCAGCAAAGGGCACAGCCCAGGCACCGCCGGCAGCTAAGGCATCGTTTGGATTCTTGGATGGCCATATCATCAGGGAAACCGGTCTCAACTTCTGTATAATTTCCTCTTCTTTCATCGACTGAAATCTCTGGCATCTCTGCCCTTTGAGATGGTACATCAACGAATGGTATAATATAGCGCTTTTCCTTTTCGTAGATCATTTACTTGCTCCTTAGGTACGTATGAATGCCCACAGCAGCTTGTTTACCACCGGCAATAGCCCGGATAGCAATATCCGGGCCGGTTACTACATCACCGCCGGCAAATACACCCGGCACATTGGTTGCACCTGTTTCCTCATCTATTTCGAATGTGTTCCAGCGTGAGAGATTAAGATTATGCCCTTTAGCAAGAAAGCTTAAATCAGCACCCTGACTGATGGCAGGCACAATGGTCTCAGCATCGATTATATATTCAGAGCCTTCGATGGAAACCGGCCGTCTACGGCCCGAAGCATCCGGTTCACCCAGCTCCATTTTAATACATTTCATACCCGTAACTTTACCGTTTTCACCCAATATTTCCACCGGGGCAGCAAGATACTGAATAATAACCCCCTCATGCTCGGCGGCATCAATTTCCCACGAATTGGCCGGCATTTCCTTCTTGGTTCTGCGGTAAAGAATATAGACTTCATCAAACCCCATTCGCCAGGCTACACGGGCCGAGTCGATGGCTGCATTACCTCCTCCAATCACGATAAGCTTTCCTTTAGCCTCTGGGAGGCTCCCAAGGGCCTGATTCCTCAAAAAGGTCACACAGTCCACAATCCCCTCATAGTCATCTTCCCCGGGAACCCGCAGCTTGAGGCCAGTGTGGCAACCTGCGCCAATAAAGACGGCATCATAATTGTTTCTTAGGTCTTCGAAAGCGATATCTTTTCCGATGCGCGTATTGTATTGAATCTCAACGCCCATATTGCAGATGAGGTCTACCTCTCGCTGCAGCAGTTTTTTGGGCAAACGGTATTCTGGAATACCCACCCATAGATAGCCTCCGGGAACAGGAAGCGCTTCAAAGATTTTGATATTTGTATACCCCATACTTGCCAGGTCATGGGCACAGGTCAATCCAGCAGGGCCAGACCCGATTATCGCTATCTTCTCAGGGTATTTCTTTTCAGAAGTTTCATAAACTGGCTCAATACCCTGGTTTAGCTCCACATCTGCGACGAACCTTTTAAGGAAACAGATGCTGATCGGTTCATCAAGATACTGCCGATTGCAGGCTGTCTCACATGGATGAGGACAGATACGGCCAATACTGCCGGGAAGCGGAAGTCTCTCTCTGATCTTAGCCAGGGAATCAAGATGCCTGCCGTCCGCGATTAATCCAACATAAGCGCGGATATCCAGATTGACGGGGCATTTTTCCTGGCATACAGGCATGTCTTCTTTATAGACATTGTATTCACCCGTCATGGGATTGCAATAATCCACAGCTGTCCGGAAACCCAAACCTTCGTCAAAGTCATCAAACATATTCACAGGGCAGACCTTTATGCAGGCCTTGCAGTCGTTACACTTGCTGTTATCCACCAGGAGGCTGCGCTTTAAGATCCGGGTCTGAAAGCGCCCATTATCTTGGGTGATTTTTTTGAGATCACTGTGAGTTAAAATCCGGATATTCGAATGACTACGAACCTTTTCCAGGTCAGGGTTCACAAAGGTCTCATTCGGATTAATCAGCCGGTCTCTGGGAATTCTTTCCCCGCCCAGGGTTGGAAACTTTTCAAGAATGGTTACCTGCACCCCGGTCTCGGCCTTTTCCAGGGCCGCCCGGATGCCTTCAGGGCCACCGCCGACAACTAAAACATTCTTTTCTGCCACTATCATATATCCTTTAATAAGTTAGTTGTGAAATTTGTACTTTATATGGCAAACTTTTTTCTTTTGGCCACCAAGGCATCAAGGCACTAAGAAAATAATATTATAAAATTTCTTTGCGCCATTGTGACTTTGTGGCAGATAAATTTATTACCGGCTAATCCGGATTCGGAGCCAGCTGGTAAAGCGGCGTTCGGCCTGACACATTTTCCAACCGGATCATTTCTTTGCGGTTAAGAGCGGTTATATATCGAAAAACTCTTTGTGAAGGAATGGCCAGCGCACCCGCAAGCCCCTTGATGGACTGAGCCCCCTCTTTTAATTTGCCTATAATTTCCTGAACCTCAATTTCTTCCACAATGATCATATCAATGGCCCGGTCAAACTCGTGCTCAGTGAAAATTTCACCATATTTATTGCCGGACTCCATAAATTCGGTTTTTTTGCCGATAATCCACCGCATCTTTTCACCGGCCAGCACCGCCTCGGCGGCGGCCAGCTTTTTAAAGATTTCCGGTGCTTTCAGGTAATCTCCTCCGTCTCCGATGGGTCCTAAATCACGTATTTTCTCATTAAATTTAGTCACCAGTTCAACAAAAACGGCCGCTTCGCCGGAAGAGCACTGTCGAAAAGCAAGACGCTCCTCATTCACTCCAATGTATTTGAGTAATCTGCGGGTCATGTCAATCTTGATCTTGGCCTGAACATTCCCGCTGATATAATGGCAATCTCCAAAATGGCACCCCACTATCAAAAGGCCATCAAGTCCTTTTTTCAAAGACATGGACACGGTAGCCGGATCCATACGACCGGTGCACATGATTCGAACAGACTTAATCTCCGGTGTATATTGTAGTCTGGAAACTCCAGCTAAATCAGCAGCAGAGTAACCTCACCATGTACAGCAAAACGCGAGTATTTTAGGAACGAACTTGGTCAATGGAACCTCCTTGTCTAATGACCTATACTATTTGGAATTTTCACTAACTCTAATACTCCGTGAATGGATGCCTTTATTCTTCAATCTTCAATTAGAAACGCATCGGTCTGGGCTTCAATTTGATGATTTGTATAAGAGTTAATGGTCAATGCGTGTCGATAGCAGGTGGCAGCGCATATGCCGCACCCTTTGCAGGCCACGTCAATTACATGAACTTTTCTTCCTTTTTCCGTATGGTGGATATCAAGGGCACCATAGGGGCAAAGGGCAACGCAGAGGCTGCAACCTCGGCAGGCGTCTTCATCCGACAAAACCGAAATGATCGGCTCCACAACGACCGAACCTTTTGACATGGGAATCGAGGCCCGGGATGCCGCCCCCAAGCCCTGGGCAATCACCTCGCGAATGTTGGCCGGGAAATGCGCGCTACCGCAAAGATAGATGCCGTCGGTGGCGAAATCGAGTGGTTTTAACTTCACGTGCCCTTCCATATAAAATCCGTTTTCGTCAATCGGAACTCTTAAAAGCTTAGACGTCCATTCAGCATCTTCCTGGGCAACCAGGGGTGTGGCAAGGACCACAAGATCCACAGGCAAGGTCATTTCACGACCGAGTAAAGCATGGTAAACTCGAACCTGCTCGGGTTCTACCACGGGCGGGCGGTCAGGATCGTAATGCAGGTACCGGACCCCCTTGGCCTTGGAATCGCGAAACATCTCTTCGTTTTCGACACCATACATCTGCATATCCCGATAGAGAATGGCCACCCTGGCATCCGGAATTTGATCCTTGATTAACATGGCGTT
>JAZFVY010000361.1:0-9348 GCA_036447975.1 Desulfobacterales bacterium | reverse complement strand
TAGAGCGCTACACTGAAAGTGAAGATTTTGTTATGACCGAAGAGGAGTCCCTGGAGTACCTCCAGGACACATCGGTCCAGGAAGAAACCGGCGAGGATATGGAGGGTGCGTATCAAAGCGAAGAAACCGGCGAAGATATGGAGGGTGCGAATCAAAGCGAAGAAACCGAAACAGGTCGGGACGACAACCTTGTTCAGCTTAAAAAACTAAACCAGATAAAAGCCGCCCTGGACGAAGAATTTGCAGAGCTGATGGAGGAAAAACAGGTCCTTCTCCAATATAAGGAGAGCAAAAAAAACATTAGCGTGAAAGAGGCCAAGGCCTATAAAAAGAAGGTGACCCTCCTTAACCAAAGGATCACCGACTTTGAAGAGCGCCGCCAGGCGTATAAAAAAGAGGCCGATGCCTTTAATGCCCAAGCAGGGAAATAGACGAATTTTTATGAGTCAATACTTGATGGTCTCGTAAAAAGTAAAATGTAAAACGTTAAAAGTATGCTTGTTGTATAACCATACGCTTGAGCATACCGCATATAGACCTTTGACCTTTCACGTTTCACTTTTTACGAATTTGTCAACCATTTATAAGATGCAAAATAAATTAAAAGATCCATTTTCAATACAAAATGTTTGTCACACACTCCTGAAAGACGGTCTGCTTACGAATGTCCAGATAAAGGAAATTTCCAAAAAAAAGGATGTTGCCAGGGAAAAGCTGGAACGGCAAAGGGCCCAGCGTCTCGCTGCGTCTCGTTCCGAGTTAAAGATTGTCAATCCCATAACTATAATCGACGTTATTGTGTCACTTGAACTGAGTCGGGCTGATAAACCATCCTGGCCTTTGGATGAAGAGATTATTTACCAGACCCTGGCCAAGAAATGGAATATTCCTTACAAGAAGATCGATCCTCTCAAACTCGACCTCAACCTGGTTACAACCACCATCCCACGCTCCTTTGCCATGAAACACCTGGTTCTTCCCATCGACATGAAGGATGGATCTTTAACCATTGCAACGTCCAATCCCTTTAATATGGAAGTCATGGAAGATCTCGTCCGTGTCACCCAGATGAAAATCAAGACGGTTGTCAGTTCAAAAACCGACATTATCAAGTCCATCGACGAGTTTTTCGGATTCAAACGCTCCATCTCCATGGCAGAGGACATGTTCGCCACAACCGGAGTCGATATCGGCAACCTGGAACAGTATGTTAAGTTGAAGTCGGCAGATGAGCTACCCCCCACCGACCATCATATTGTAAATGCCGTCAACCACCTGCTGATCTATGCCTTTGACCAGAAAGCCAGCGATATCCATATTGAACCAAAACGGGATGAAGTTATGGTGAGGATGCGGATCGACGGGGTTCTGCATACGGTCTATAAACTTCCCAAGAAAGTTCATAATGCCATTGTCAGCCGCATTAAAGCCCTGTCCAGACTCGACATGGCAGAAAAGCGAAGGCCCCAGGATGGGCGGATCAAAACGGATAAAGGGGGCGTGGAGGCGGAGATAAGGGTCTCCACGGTTCCAGTGGCCTTTGGGGAGAAGGTGGTCATGAGGGTCATGGATCCGGATATTCTTTTTCAGGACTTGAAAACCCTCGGCTTTACATCCTCGGATTTGGCCCGCTATAATCAATTTGTCAACATGCCCCATGGAATCGTGATGGTCTGCGGCCCTACTGGAAGCGGTAAATCGACCACCCTCTATTCAACTCTCAAATATCTCTCATCGCCGGAAATCAACGTTATCACCGTAGAAGACCCAATAGAAATGGTCAATGAGGAATTCAACCAGATCGCTGTACAGCCGGCGATAAACATAACATTCGGAACGATCATAAGAACTATTTTAAGACAAGACCCGGATATTATCATGATTGGTGAGATGAGAGACGAAGAAACGGCTTCAAGTGCCGTACAGGCAGCTTTGACCGGGCATATGGTTTTGTCTACACTCCATACAAACGATGCGCCTTCAGTAATCACACGACTTTTGGATCTCAATACACCTTCTTTTATGATTCAGGCCACCATGGTTGGTGTACTTGCCCAACGTCTTGTGAGGGTGATCTGCGAGTTTTGCAAAGAATCCTTTGAGATTGATGCTTCGGAATTGAGTGTTAAGGGTTTGGATGTGGGGAAAAAAGGCCTAATAAAACTACAACATGGAACAGGGTGTGTAAGATGTCGAAGCACCGGTTATCGCGGCAGAACCGGTATCTTTGAGGTGATTCCTTACACCGAATCCTTAAAAAATATGACGACCTCAGATGTCGATATGGCCAAGATAGCACTCAGGGCCAAAAAAGAGGGGATGGTCACCCTTCGGGAAAACGCAGTGAAAAAAATGCTGGGGGGAAAAACCACCTACCAGGAGGTGCTCAGGGTTACCTGGGAGCAATCATAACCATCATTCCGTAGGGCTGCGAATTGCCGCTTCCGGAGTAATACTCCGACTTGACTGGGTTATGAGAACCGTTGACGTGGTCTGCTCTGTGTGAAGAACAATTATCGATCCATAAAAAGCGGGCACCTGAAAAGCTTCTTTCTTCGAACCGACCTTCCCTTTTTCCTGATAATATATATTGTATGACTGCCCGAGCTCAACACCGTCGTTAGTCCCCTTGTCGATAAACGCAACGGCGTTATCTCCCATGATATTCCCATGCTCCTCGGAAAGAACGATTTTTCCGTTAAGTCCTTTTTTACTTGCGGCCAGAGTAATTTTGGGTGACCGTTTTTTGTATGGCATCAATAAGTTGTTGATTTCAATAGTGCGGTAAGATTGAACAACCATTGCCAAAACAAAATTTGGTTCGATTTTTGTAATTTTAACGACCCCCGTCAGATAATGCTGGGTTCCGATAAGTTTTTTTGTTTTTTTGTCTTTGATTGGCTCATATTTTCTATATAAAGTATATTTTACGCCCAGTATTAGAGGATTCTCCCCCATTTGACGGATATAAACCAGATCCCCCACGCCGATCATATTCACATCATCTCTCACCTTGAAGATTACGCCATATGGGTTGAAAGGTTCTTTTCTAATGAATCCAGTCCTGTTAATGGGGGAATAGTAATAATAAGGAAGCTCTTTGGGTGGTTCTATTTCGAGCGTCTGCTCCTTTACAGCGGTTTCCACGGCTGCCATGGTTTCCTCTGTTTTTTTAACAAAGCTTTCGACCCCCTTGCGATGAAAGAGACGTATACGCTCGCCCGGATAAATCCAGTGGGGATTGGAGATCTTACTGTTCTCTTTCCATAACTCAGGCCATAACCATGGTGAATCTGAGAATCGCTCAGAAAGATCCCAGAGTGTATCTCCCCTTTGAACGGTATAATAAAAACCTGTCTCATGCTCCACAATCTCCTTGCTTTCCTGGGCAAAAAGATGAAAGGGAAAAAAGATCATTGCGGCTAAAATAAGCAAGTATATAATTATCCTGAATTTTTTGTTGCAAATCATAACATTCTCCGATTATTTTTATTGAATGGTCGGTTTGTTGTTAAATCAGAATTATAAAACTATTAACCTGCTTATAAGTAATTTGTCAAGCCTTTCAAATTTGATGGCTTCGTAAAAAGTCCAAAACAAAAAAAGCCCCCATGCAATATAATGCATGAGGGCTTGTGTTATTCACCCGGAGCAATAAATAATTCAATTTCAGAAGGGCTTGATTACATCATTCCGCCCATTCCACCACCCATTCCACCGCCCATTCCGCCTCCCATTCCCGGGGCGCCGCCGGGCATCATATCCTGTTTATCTTCAGGCTTTTCAGCAACCATGGCTTCAGTGGTCAGCATCAATGAAGCAACGCTTCCTGCGTTTTGCAGCGCGTAACGAACAACCTTGGTCGGATCGATAACACCGGCCGCCATAAGATCTTCATAGATGTTGGTTTCAGCGTTGAAGCCAAAAGAACCTTCGCCGCTTTTAACTTTATCGATCACAACGGAGCCTTCAAAGCCGGCGTTGTTGGCAATCTGGCGGAGGGGCTCTTCAATGGCCCGCATTACAACTCTTACGCCCAGCTTCTGGTCGGCCTTTATTTTTATTTTTTCCAAGGCGTCCAGGCAACGGACAAGCGCCACGCCGCCGCCGGGCACGATACCTTCTTCAACCGCAGCCCGGGTAGCGTTCAAAGCATCTTCCACACGAGCCTTCTTTTCCTTCATCTCAGTCTCGGTTGCAGCACCTACATTAATGACCGCAACACCGCCGATCAGTTTAGCCAGGCGTTCCTGGAGTTTTTCACGATCATAATCCGATGTGGTATCATCGATTTGAGCGCGGATCTGTTTTACACGGCCCTCAAGAGCAGAGCGTGAACCGGCTCCGTCAACAATGGTGGTGTTGTCTTTGTCGATGTTGATGCGTTTGGCCTGGCCAAGGTCTGTAATGGCCAGGTTCTCGAGCTTTATTCCCAGGTCCTCGGATACAACCTGACCGCCGGTCAGAATCGCTACGTCCTCAAGCATGGCTTTGCGCCTGTCGCCAAAACCCGGAGCCTTTACGGCGGCGACCTGGAGGGTGCCTCGCAGTTTGTTCACGACCAGGGTGGCAAGCGCCTCGCCTTCCACGTCTTCTGAGATGATAAGAAGAGGTTTGCCCATCTTGGCAATCTGCTCAAGCACTGGAAGGAGGTCTTTCATATTGCTGATCTTTTTCTCATTGATGAGGATATAAGGATCTTCTAATGCGACAATCATCTTATCCGGATCAGTCACAAAGTAGGGGGAAAGGTAGCCGCGATCAAACTGCATACCCTCCACGACCTCAAGGGATGTCTCCATTGCCTTGGCTTCTTCAACGGTAATCACACCTTCTTTACCGACCTTGTTCATTGCCTCGGCAATGATGTTGCCGATGGTTTCGTCATTGTTGGCGGAAATGGTACCAACCTGAGCGATTTCACGCTGATCCTTGGTCGGCTTGCTGATCTTGTGAAGTTCTTTAACGACCACTTCAACAGCCTTGTCAACACCCCGTTTGATGGCCATTGGATTGTTGCCGGCAGCAACCAGCTTCTGTCCTTCTTCATATATAGACTTTGCAAGCACAGTAGCAGTGGTGGTGCCGTCACCTGCCATATCACTGGTCTTACTGGCAACCTCTTTAACCATCTGGGCGCCCATATTTTCAAACCTGTCTTCAAGTTCGATTTCTTTGGCTACGGTTACACCGTCTTTGGTAACCGTGGGAGACCCCCAGGATTTTTCGAGAATAACGTTCCTTCCTTTTGGACCGAGAGTTACAACTACAGACTCGGAAAGTATTCTCACTCCGTTAAGCAAGGCTTCACGGGCTTTCATATCGTATTTTATCTCTTTAGCCATCTTGGTCTAACCTCCGTTTTTATGTTTATTATTCGATTATGCAGAGAACTTCTTGTTCACTCATGATCATGTATTCTTCACCTTCAACCTTTATCTCCTGTCCACCATATTTTCCGAACAAAATTCGATCACCTTTTTTGACTTCAAGAGGGACACGTTTACCTTCGGGATTCAGCGCGCCAGCGCCAACAGCAACAACTTTTCCTTCTGCCGATTTTTCCTTGGCCGTGTCAGGAATAATAATACCTCCCTTGCTCTTTTCTTCTTCTTCAACACGTTTCACTAAAATTCGATCGTTCAATGGTCTAAGTTTCATTTTTTAAATTCTCCTTTTTTAGACGTAATATATAAATTTAATTTTTCACCTCCACCCAAACTTTCCTTCACGGAGAAAATCCGGGTGGTGATGTTAACTTGAATATTATGGAGTTTTATCGGCGGCCTTTCCTGATTTTTCCGTTTCTTGGTTTGATGCCTTAGGTTCTTCGGTTGATGCTTTTTTTTCCGCCTTTGGGGGTGTGGAAGAGCTTTGTGATTTGTTTGCATAATCTGTTACATACCACCCTGTCCCTTTCAGATGGAAGCTGCTATGTGAAATAAGCTTGTTAAGTTTTCCTGAACAGTGTTTGCATTTAGTAAGCAGTTTATCAGAAAACTTCTGGATAACCTCGTCAACTTTACCGCATTTCATGCATTCATATTCGTAAATGGGCATCTTTGAAAAACCTCCTGCCTACGGAAAAACGTTGTATCAAGAAAAAAATCTTTGCAAGTTTTATTAATTAAAATTTTAATTAAAATTAATATATTCCATGTTTTCGCATTGTCAAGATGTCACAGACATTTTTTTGTATCCTAATTGAGCGAAAGTCGAGTATGCCGAAATTATTTAAAACTAAAACCTGTATATCAATTCTTAATGGTTTCGTAAAATGTCAATTATAATTAGGTGAGGTTTCGGGGAGTTTTATCGAAAATTTGTCATTAATTAAGCGTAATGGGTGATCAGATGTAAAAGCGTGTGGTGTGTGCGAGTTCACACGATTTGGAATCTGATTACCCATGGAGCGACCTTAAAGACGAAAACTCCCAGACCTCTGAATTAGATAAAAGGTATTTTTTATTGCTTTCGCAAATCATCAATAGGCATGCGCCATTTATCATAGAACGTTAACACATCCGCCAGTCCGAGAACACGAACCGCAAGGAGTATTTCGTGGGTTATTTCATGAACACGCGTCTCTTCCATCATCATTTCTTCTGGTGAGGCTTCAAAATTCTGAAGGAATTTGCCGAATCTGACAATATGAACTAATTCGTGACTTACAATGTAGAGGGTAAAGGGAAAAACTTTGATCTGTGGCAATTGTTTCAGGACTGAAAGGATAGCGTGATCCTGAAGACATATTTTGTAATAATCATATGTTGAAGAGCCCAGGGACGTATCTTTCCGCTGTCCTTTATAACGGATTATTTGCGCAAAAGGGCCGTGGACTGTCTCGTCAGGAGAAAGATCAACCAGCGTTTTGATATCGTATCTTCGGCGAAGCCATTGACTGGCAGACATCTTATAAAAGTTGCTTACAAGTTCTTCGGCCATTGCAACGCTATTGTTTACAATTCTGATCTGCTCCGGGTTGAATTTTTCAAGTTTCTCCATGGGATTTAGTCTTAGGATCTTTTGCCGATGAAATGTAACTGATTAAATAGCAAAAAATATATAGACAAAATATATTAATGATGTAATAATTATTTTTTTACAAAATATAAAAATCAAGATTGGAGGTGATCTGTTGGGTAGTGTTGTTAAAAAGCGAAGAAAAAAAATGAGAAAGCATAAACACAGAAAGCTTTTGGCGCGGACACGTCATCAGAGAAGAAAGGGCAAGTAAATTAATCCGCTCTTTTTTGTGTACTTTTAAAAAGCACCTATGTTGTATGGTAATAGGTGCTTTTTTATCTTACGGTTTAAAGGAATAACCTTTAAAATATTTAAAGAACTCCGAGTCCGTTGAAAGTACAAGTGAACTTTCTTTATCGAGGGCCTCATTGTAGATTTCAAGCGTTCTAATGAATGAATAAAATTCAGGATCGACACCATAGGCTTTGGCATATAATTTTGTCGATTCGGCATCGGCCTTACCTTTTATTTCCTGAGCCGTCTTGTAAGCCTCGGAAGTAATTACCTTTAAATCTCTTTCTTTGTCACCCAGAATCTTTCGGGCTTCACCTTTGCCCTCGGATCTAAATTTTTCTGCAATCTGTTTTCGCTCAGCAATCATGCGGCCGTAAACGGACTTTCTCACTTCTTCCACGTAATTAATTCGCTTGATTTTAACATCGACCAGTTCAATTCCGAACTTTGCCAGTTTGGGTATGGCCTCTTTCATTATCTTCTTTGTTATCTCATCCCTGCCCGTTGAAATCGAATATGTTGTTTTGTGTTTTTCTTGAGCTTTTTCATCCATGCCCATTTCGACAATGTCCATTTCCCTGTTGCTCTTTCGGACAGCCTCGATGAGTTTGTTGGAAGTGATGAGATTTCTTACTGCAGGGTCGATTATTTCGTCAAGCCGTCCTTGAGCGCTATTTAAATCTTTAACCGTCTCTAAGAATTTTACCGGATCTACTATTTTCCATCTGGCAAAAGTGTCAACCCAAATATAGGTTTTTTCCATAGTGGGTATCTGTCCGGGATCACCGTCCCACTCCAAAAGGTTTTTTGGTAAAGAGTTTGGAACCTGGATAAAAGGGATCCTGAAATAGAGTCCAGGTTCTATTTTCGGTGTTCCCACCACCTTCCCGAATTGGGTAAGAATCACCTGTTCGGTTTCGTCTACTATATATGCAGAGGAAAAACCGATGAGCAAGGCAATAACAATACCAATTAAAATAATACCTTTAGTTTTCATTATTTTGCACCCTTTTGTTTCCCTAAGTTAAGTAAAGGGAGAAGATTCTTTTGATCCGCATCAATAATAAATTTTTCTCCTAATTTGGGGAAAAGATCTCTCAGCATTTCCAGATATAACCGCCTTTTGGTCACGTCCTTGGCCTTGGCGTACTCAGCATACATTGCCTTAAATCTGGAAGCATCACCCTTGGCCCGGTTGACTCGATCAAGGGCATACCCTTCGGCGCCCTTTATGGTCCTTTCCGCCTCTCCCCTTGCAGCGGGAACTGCCTTGTTATAATCCTCTTTGGCCTGATAAATCAAAGTTTCCTTTTCCTGTACTGCCTGGTTAACCTCATTGAATGACGGTTGAACAGGTCCGGGAACATTGGTCTTTTTCATTTCTATGGTTACGATATGTATACCGGATTCAGCATTGTCCATCTCTTTTTGCAGGACGCCTCTGGCTTCAACTGATATTTCATTTCGTTTATTGATGACTTCATTAACACTTCTGTCACCTACCACAAGACGCATTGCCGCCTCGGACATATCGACGAGCAGTCTTCTAACATCCCGAACCTTGAATAGATAATTATAAGGGTCCTTTACCCGGTATTGGACTATCCATGGAACAATGGCCACATTCAGATCACCGGTAAGCATCAGGGATACGTTAATATTTTCACTCCCGGATGAAAACCGTTCTCTTGCATCTGCCCGCGCGGATCGGAAACCGAACTCTTCCTTGTAGACATGTGTCACCCTGACCTTTGTCAATTTTTCAATTCCCGTAGGCAGTTTGAAATTTAATCCAGGCTGGTTGGTACGAACATATTTCCCGAATCGCTGGATCACGCCGACCTCATCGTATTCAATTTTAAAAACAGTCGAAGAACCGAAAAAAATAGCCAATAAAATTAGAATGATTATAAACATTCCGCCCGGTGCCTTGAACTTCTTAATTTTATCAACAAGTTCACTCACCTGAGGAGGAACGCTTCTTCCTTCTTTTCGATCTTGCTGTTTCTTAAGTTTTTCCCAATCCCAGTTCATAGCATTTATCCTTAAATTTAGTATGATCCGTTTATTAGATTTATTTTCCTATAT
>JAZFVY010000360.1:0-3360 GCA_036447975.1 Desulfobacterales bacterium | reverse complement strand
CTCTGGAAGCGAAGTCCCCAGCGCCACGATGGTCAGGCCGATGAACTTTTCATTGACATCGAATTTTTTCATGATGATCACGGCGGCGTCTATGAGAACCTCCGCACCGATGATCACACCTGTGATTCCAACCACGATCAATAAAATCTGTCGGGTCCTTGAGGTAACATATTTGATCTCTTTCACAGCGGATTCGAAAGCAACGCTCCCATCACTGAATTCCCGCCTCGATTCCTTGATGGCCATATAATAGTTGAACAACGTATAGGCGATGATTCCACCAAACAGCGAAGCGCCTTCGAGCCTTCCTATTTTCGAATTAAGAGAGATCAGCAAAAGATATAATGATATGCCGAGCATGATCGGAATATCCCGCCTGATGACAGACCTGTGGCTCTTAATAGGCTGTAATAAAGCTGACACGCCAAGAACAAGGGCGATGTTACAAATGTTGCTCCCGACGACGTTTCCCACCGCGATCATGCTTTTATTTTTAACAGAGGATACAACACTGATAAAAAGCTCAGGCGCCGAGGTGCCGAAGGCAACAACTGTCAAACCGATAACAAGCGGTGTTAAATCTAGACTTTGTGCAAGGCTCGAAGAACCTTTTACAAGCAAATTAGCTCCGTAATAAAGCATAAAAAAGCCGATAATAAAAAAAGCCAGATTCAGTATCATATTGTAGCGTCCAAAAAAATTTTCTCTTGTAATAGTATTATGTAACCAGTCACACTTGATGGCTTCGTAAATCCCGCTTGAGCGGGACTGCGTTGCGCTTCATTTCGTTGTCATTGCGGCGTACGCTAAGCACGCCTCATGACACAAAATTCGCGCGCCTTGAATTTGGAGCTTTTTACTTTGCCATCGCAATTTTGACTTTTTACGAAATCGTCACACTTTAGTTTTGGAAATTAATGGAAAATGGTTGCATAAAAGTTTTGGATTGCGATAATGTTTTCAAAGGGTAAAATGTAACCGCAATTTTAATATCACTTCCCTTTGTTCTTTAATCAGGAATAAATCTTTTCGTAAACAATAATTTTATTGCAGGTTGAAAAACTATTAATGCATTATGAAGGAAACATAATCCGACCGCCCAGTGAAGCCAACAGCATTCTGCTCCAGGTAACCGTAGGGTGTTCACGCAACAAGTGCACATTTTGCGGCACGTACAAAGGAGAGCGCTTTCGGATAAAATCGGATTCCATTATCATGGAGGATATTGCGTTTGCGGCGAATTACTGTAAGCGCCAGCGCCGCGTGTTTCTCTGCGACGGGGACGCGCTGATTATTCCCCAGAATAGGCTGCTGAGTATTTTGCTGGAAATCGAAAAGCAGCTTCCCTGGGTAACACGTGTGGGTATATATGCCAATGCAAAAAGCCTTGAAATGAAAACCCTTGATGAACTCAAAGCATTGAAAGATCATGGCCTTGGTATCGCCTACATGGGTCTTGAAACCGGTGACGATGTTACCTTAAAAAAAATCAATAAGGGCGCAACAGCAAAAAAAATGACCCAAATGGGCAAAAAGGCAAAGGCCGCAGGGATCAAACTTTCGATTACTGTTCTTCTGGGAATAGCCGGAAAAGAGCGCTCTAAGATTCACGCCCGCGAAACCGGCCGGATTCTTTCAGCCATAGACCCTGAATATGTTGGCGTCCTGAGTCTAATGCTTATACCCGGTACGTTGTTGTATCAGGATTATATGTCCGGAAAATTTTCACTTCTTGAGTCTGATGAAATGCTGGTTGAACTGAAAACCATGATTGCCGCTACGGAACTTTCAAAGTGCCTTTTCCATGCTAATCACGCTTCAAATTACCTTCCCATCAAAGCAAGGCTGCCAAAGGACAAAGACGCGACGATAAAGCTTATTGAAAAGGCCCTTGCAGGCAAAGTAGAGTTGAAACCTGAATATTTGAGAGCATTTTAGGAATTTTTAGTTTCTTAGATATGAATTTTGTGTATTTTGTGGTAAAAATTTCTTCTTTACGCCACCAAGACACCAAAAAAATATAACAAACTTAGATTCTTAGTGCCTTTGTTGTTGAACTTTTAATATCGTAACACTTTAGCTTTTTAAAAAAGGAGAAACGAATTATGAATGAAGGTTTGTCTGAAAGCCGGGCAACAATTAATGAGATTTGTATCAATACAATCCGCACTCTTTCCATGGATGCTGTTCAAAGGGCCAATTCCGGGCATCCCGGCGCACCTATGGGGCTTGCGCCGGCAGCCTATGTTCTCTGGACCCAAATAATGAAGCACAACCCGGAAAATCCCGGCTGGCTTGACAGAGATCGATTTGTACTTTCATGCGGACATGCCTCAATGCTTCTTTACAGCATGCTTCATCTTTCGGGCTATGACGTAAGCCTTGATGATGTCATGAATTTCCGACAGTGGGGAAGTAAAACCCCCGGTCATCCTGAATTCGGACATACCCCGGGCGTAGAAACAACAACCGGCCCCCTGGGCCAGGGCTTTGCCAATGCCGTGGGAATGGCAATGGCCGAACGGCACCTTGCGTCCCGCTTCAATCGACCGGGTCATGAAATCGTCGACCATTACACATACATGATATGCGGCGACGGAGACATGATGGAAGGAATCTCATCAGAAGCTGCGTCCCTTGCCGGGCACCTGGGCCTTGCCAGATTGATATGCATTTACGATGACAACGAAATCTCCATTGAAGGTAATACAGATATAACCTTTACCGAAGACGTTGCCCTTCGTTTCAAAGCCTATAACTGGCATATTCTGAAAGTTGATGACGGAAATGATGTCGATGCAATTTTCAATGCCCTCGAAGCTGCCAAAGCTGAAACCCGGCGGCCTTCCTTGATTATTATGCGTACCCATATTGCCTTTGGCAGCCCCAACAAACAAGATACTGCCGCTGCTCACGGTGCACCTCTTGGTGAAGAAGAGGTCCGTCTGACAAAAAAATGCCTGGACTGGCCTGAAGATGCCTTTTTTAGCGTACCTGAAAAGGCGCTGAAGAAATTCAGAAAATGTATTGAAACTGGAAAAGAAGCGGAATCGATTTGGAAGCAAAAATATGAGGCTTACATAAAGGAATACCCGGATCTGGAAAGGGAATGGGGGGATGCTGTGAGTGGTTTTCTGACAAAGGGATGGGATACGGACATTCCCGAGTTTTCAACTTCGGATAGCCCTATGGCAACCCGTGTTGCATCCGGCATGGTTCTAAATGCCATTGCTGGAAGACTTCCCTCGCTGATTGGCGGTTCCGCTGATCTGGCGCCTTCAAACAAAACATATATAGATTCTTCCCATGAATTTCAGAAAAACAGACACGACGGCCGCAATATCCGTTTCGGAGTCAGAG
>JAZFVY010000359.1:0-4026 GCA_036447975.1 Desulfobacterales bacterium | reverse complement strand
GATATGACGACATTTTTTGTAAAAAATCTTTCAAAAATATCTAAGTTAGTTTAATATAGTTTGCCGAACGTCGAAACGAGGCTGATAGCAATGTTTATCACTAGATTAAAAAATATCCTGGCACAATCCGCTGAAGGCATCTTCGCAGTGCTTCTGGTTCTGGTTTTTTTCTCGATATTTCTGTTTATGTTATATATCCTTTTCCCCTCTGGCGCCGGCCTCAAAACGATAATAGCTTATCAAGGCCCCCTGGCATTCACCGGCTTGCAAGAACAAGGAGGCCGCGAGCTTCTCCTCGCCAACGGAGAGTACGACTCAGATCTAACATCTCAAAAAGATGTGGCGGCAGTGCTGAGCTTGGTCCGTAACACTGTTAAGAGTAAAAGTTCAGAGGCAATTGCCTGGAAAACAGCAAAAGAGGGAAAAACCCTGTACGATCGTGATGCAGTTCAAACACTCAGCCGGTCCTCGGCTGTAGTTAAGTTTGACGAAAATAGCGCCCTCGATATGGGGGCTAATTCTCTGATAATTATCAAGCGCCTTGATCAAGATCCGTTGTTTCGCGAAAAACGATCCTTTATGGTTTTGGTAGACGGAGATCTACGAGGCAGAATAGCCAAATCGGATAAAAATTCCGTTTATCTGGAGATTGATACACCCGGCGCCAAAATGCGTGTGCAGAGCGGCCCGATGGCTGAAGGCCCGGTCGATTTTAAGATCTCGGTAAACCCTGACAAATCTTCAACCATCGCTGTCTATCAGGGTGTCGCCGAGATTATGGCACAGGGTAAAAAAGTAGTCATCGAAGCCAATCAGTCGACCGTAGTGGCATTAGGCAATGCGCCGCTCGCCCCCGTCAATCTACTGAATCCGGTAAAACTAAAATCACCCTCGGATACAGATTTGTTTTATTATCGCAATCTTCCACCAAAGGTCCAATTTGCCTGGCAGAGCCTGCCTGACACGAATAGTTATCATTTTGTCATAGCACGTGACTACTCTTTCAAAGATATTATTGCGGATGAACAATTTTCCCGGGCAAGTTTTACCCATGGCAACCTTATAAAGGGGACTTACTTCTGGAAGGTCAGCGGTTTTGATAAAACCATTGAAGGGTTCTTTAGTGAAACACGGCGATTCCAGATCGTACGGGATCAAAAGCCGCCAACACTTAATGTCCGGTTCCCGCCCAAAACAGTTTACCGTGGAAGGTATACCCTGCGCGGAAAAACTGAACCAGGTTCAAGGGTTTTCGTGGGGGGCAAACCGGTCAAAACAACAAAGACCGGAAAATTTAAGTACAATCTTAAGCTTCAGCCCGGGATCAACGTTATTGTAGTAGAGGCGATTGACACAGTCAAAAATGTTACCTATCGATCACAACGCGTTAATAGAAAAATATAGTTTCATAGGAAATTGATATGTTTAAGCAATTAAGATTCCCAATCCGATTCAAAATCCTGATTTCGCTGCTGCTGGTCATCACCGCCGTGGTAAGCATCATTACTTTTACCATGGCTAATCTGTTCCACACCGACAAGTCAGCATATGTCCACGACCTCACATCAGAGATGGCAGTGCATACCGCTGCTGAGACCCGTGCACTGTTGGTCGGATACCGTGAACGCTTACAGGTATTCACACGGTTCATGTTTGACAGGGATCTGCTCCGTGATCAAAAGACAAAACTGCTAAAACAGCTGTTTGAAGATTTCCATGAGTTTGTTGCAATCACGATATATGCGAAAGGAGCTGAGCTGACCACTGTCTACGATGCAAAAACATTGAAATCAGCCGGATTAACGAAAGACAGCCTCCTTGCATATCGCAAGGACCACCCGCTCCCTTTGGATCTCGTCGAGTCGGGTGAAGTATTTACTGTAAACTCTACTTTGTCCGACAAACTTCCAACATTTACTCTGGCCATCTCGCATAAAACCCAGGACGTCGGGGGAAAAAACGCGGTTGTTGCGGCCGTTATACGCCTGGACGGCCTTCTGCGCCTTGCCAGACGCTCCAAGGTGTTCACCACATTTATAGTGGATTTCAAGGGTAATACTCTGGCGCACACCGATCCACAGAAGGTAATACGCCACAAACAGGTGAAATGGATTTCTGAGATAAAAGGCCTTCAAGGGCAGCGGAGTCATGGAAGAACCCTTGAGTATGTCCAGGATGGCGTGGAGATGGTCGGGGGATTGGCACAAACTGATTTCAGCAGTCTTCTCGCCGGTGTTCAGATTCCAAAGGCGGCAGCCTATCTCACTGCGCGAGAGTTGCTCAACAATCTGATCTTCGTATCGCTGGTTCTTCTCCTTGTCTCAGCAGCTATAGGTCTGTTTGGCTCCCGGCTGATTACACGCCCCCTTGATCGGTTGGCAAACGCAACAAAAGAAATAGCTAAAGGTAAGTTCGATATAAAGATAGAGTCTTCATCGCGGGATGAGATTAATGATCTGTCTCTGTCTTTTAATCAGATGGCAACAGAGCTTAATTCCCGTGAAAAGGCACTTAAAGGGGCTCAGGCGGCTCTCGTCCAATCCGAAAAAATGGCTGCCTTCGGCCAATTGGGTGCCGGGATAGCCCATGAAATAAAGAATCCGCTGGCCGGAATTCTGGGGCTGACGCAGCTCTCCTTGCGAAAGGCTGAACAAGATGACCCTATCTATAAAAATCTTAGCATCATTGAGAAAGAGACCAACCGTTGCACCGCGATCATTCAAAATCTTTTAAAGTTTGCACGACAGGAGAAAGTGGCTTTTGAACCGGTCAATATCAACCAGGTTGCACAAGATGCCGCGGCCATTGTTGAACATCAGCTTGAATTGCACAAGGTAAAACTAAAGAAAAATTTTGCCTCATCTCTTCCAATGATATCAGGCAATGCAAATCAGATCCAACAGGTTCTGTTAAATCTCATGATCAATGCCCAGCAGGCAATGGAAGGGAGACCAGGTGAGGTTACGGTAACTACACTCAGTCTCGATTCCAGCCATGTACAAGTACAGATCAGCGACAACGGCTCCGGCATACCCGAGGATGTACAGGCAAAGATTTTTGAACCCTTTTTTACGACAAAAGAGGTCGGAAAGGGCACAGGACTTGGGCTTTCGGTAAGCTATGGAATTATCAAGGAGCATAAAGGCGAAATCAAAGTGGAAAGCTCGCCTGAAAAAGGAACGACTTTTAAAATCGAATTTCCGTTGGCGGTCCTAAAGACGGCCTGTACTAAATGCGGACAGACATTCAAAATCCGACAAGAACATATCGGCCTTAAAAACAAGTGCAAGAAGTGTAAAAGTGTTTTTATAGTAGAAGAGCATACTTGATAAGGGATGAATGATATACTATATACGATTCGTAACAGTTCAGCCACTAAGGCACAAAGGCACAGAGATGGGGTATGAATTATAAACCTTTATCGAAAAGAGAAGAATCTATAGCTGAAAAAATTGTAGATGCAGCATATACCGTCCATAAGATGTTAGGGCCGTGTTTGCTTGAAAAAGTTTATGAAGTTTGTTTCTGTCATGAACTATCCAAACGAGGGTTAAAATATAAAAGACAAGTGGATATCCCGATTGTATATGATGGGATAATCTTTAATGAGGGGTTACGGTTAGATGTTCTGGTGGAAGAGCTTATTATTTGTGAACTAAAGGCTGTTGACGAGATGAATCCTGTATGGGAAGCGCAAATACTCAGTCATCTAAAATTGACCGACAAACGTCTTGGTTTTCTTGTCAATTTTAACGTTCCTCTTATTAAAAATGGCATTAAAAGAATCATATTATAATTTTAGTGTCTTAGTGTCTTTGTGGCTGAACTATTACTGCCTTGGTAATAATCTCCTGATGATCATGTAAATCTTGTCTAATGACAAGTGACGAATGACCAATTTCATATCACATTTCGGAGGTGCAAAATGAAGAGTATAAAAGTCATGGTAAACGGAATCCCAGGTAAAGTATCAAGTGTAGTGGCAAGACATGTTCTAAATGATGACCGATTTGAGCTTATTCCACA
>JAZFVY010000358.1:0-5377 GCA_036447975.1 Desulfobacterales bacterium | reverse complement strand
CACCACAGGGATCATGACCACGACAACAACCCCCCTGACGGAAGCAACTGGGAGCTGTTGTGCATCTACTGCCACGACAACGAGCATTCCCGGTATGTTGATGCGGAATGGTATGGCGATGAAGTCCCGGGCGGGGGTCAGGAGCCGGCCTCCTCTAACAAGCCGTTTGCAGGCCTTGCCGCCTTGCTGAAGAAGAAGGAATAGCTGAAGGAGATTTGTTTGATAAGAATTCCCTTTTTGGGGGGAATATATCAAAAATTTATGATTGAGTATGGAATTTAGGTGAACCGCAACAAATGGGGTCAATTTGGGGCCGGGCCGCGTTAACCAACTATAATAACAGTGACGACTCTTTTTGACCCCAAAAAGGACCTTTTAAGTTAAATAGTATTTCAAAAAATGCTTAGCCTTTTCTTGTAAAAGTGTGTTTTAGGCCACCAAAATGCCCTTTTAAGGCCTTATTTGACGCTTTTGTTAAACGCTTTATCTATTATCTCATGATGTTCCTGTGGTCCTACCCCCATTCCTTATAATTCCTTCTGCAACAACGGGGAGGTGGTCTGATATTTCAAGTTCTGCAACAACGGGGAGGTGGTCTGATATTTCAAAGGTATCATTTTGTCTGACATGATAATCACCCAGCTGAATATCGTTTGAGATAAAGATATAGTCAATGGTTCTATCAGGACGTGTGATACTCTCTTTGTTCGGAAAGTGGGTGAACCATTTGTTATATTCTGGTCCACGAACTTCCTTAAGGCCCGGTATTCCTCTGAACAATCTAAAGATAACTGCGATTTCAGTGTCTGCATTATAATATTTTTTTTCCGATTCCACCAAACGGTCATAAGCGCCGCCCGGTGGAAGAAGGTTAAAATCACCGCCAATTATCCAATTAAGCCCCTCCTGAGATAGTTTCTTCAACAGGGCAACGGTCTGTTCAACCTGTTGCTCCATCGTTCGGGTGCCCTGGGCAAAGGCGTCCAAGTGTACATTTAGGGCGGCGAGTGTCTTTCCGTCCGTTTGGGGGAATCTGGCTTCGAGTATGGCCCGTTTTAAATTAAACTGCCGAGTGATAGGATCTTTGGGAATACGTGCCAGCTGATGGCGTTTGGCTTCACCGATCTTATACTTTGAAATGGTTGAAAGCTTCATCCCAACGGAACCCATAATTCTGGGGTGTGGAACAAAGGATGCTTTCCAGTAGAACGCTGATGTGTGGCAAACGTACGCCTTGGGAAGCAGGGCTAAAAGTTTTTCCAGCTGATCTTCGTAGTCTGTTCTCCGGGCTCCGTCGTCCACCTCCTGCAGAAGAATAATATCCGGATCTTCATCCTTGATAACGCGTGCCACAGCGCTTAAAGTGGACGCGATATCCGCTGAAGACGGCCTTTCGTCAGGCCCGGGCCTGTCAAGCAGGTCGTACCAGAAGACATAGTTTTTTCCGGCCATGTATTGAACGTTCCAGGTTAATATCTTCAATTTTTGTCCGGGTTTTATTAAGGGTGCATCATCAAGGCATACAACCTGTTCAATTTGAAGATCATCGGGATGATATGTCACAACCCATACCATGGCAGAAACAATAACAACCAGACAGGCCAAAATACCGATGCTAAAGGCTGCAAATTTTTTCAGTCTAATGAGACGCTCCTTTCAAATATCTAAGCTCGATCTATAACAATTTGGTTTCTGTTTATTGGATCAATCTACCGTTGAAAGGCGCTGTTTCCTTTTGCTCGCAATCATTCAGCCAGCCTTATGTCGAACCATCACTACTTGTTCCTGAGTCCTCGTTAATGCGCAGCATCAATGTCGGTACCAGTGCGAGCAAAAAAATGATCCCTGCCATAAAGAAGCAATCGTCAAAAGAGGCGACCATAGCCTCCTTTTTAATTGTCAGATGTAAAACTGCAAGCGCTTTCTGGTATGCAACATCTTCCGCACTTCCGAGTTTCTGAAAGAGCGCCTGAAAATTCCCGAGAAATTGCTTGGTAGCAAAGGAACCAAGATTTTGAGTTTGAGCGAAGAGCGAATTGTGAAAAACTTCCCGCCGTTCCAGCATGACACCGATGATCGCCACCCCGAAAGCACCGCCCACCTGCCGGGAAACGTTCATCAGGCCGGAACCGACAGCGGTCTTATCCGGAGGCAGACATTTGAGCGCAAAGTTCATGATGGCCGGAAAAATAAACCCGATACCCAATCCACGTACGATCAGCATCAGGTAGGCCGTTGTCTCGGAAGTTCTCAGATCAACAAATGAAAGCCAGTATAGCGCAAGGGCTGAAAACAGGACGCCTAATGTAACAGGGATGCGCCCGTCCATCCGGTCCGTCATCCGGCCGGCCAGTGGCAATACCACAGCCACAACCAGCGCCATGGGTAACATGAGCATACCGGCCTGAAGAGGGGTGTAGTCAAGTATGCTTTCAAAATAGAGCGGAATAAGGAAAATGGAACCATATAGACCAAAACCCTGTATGATAAAAACAAGTGTCGCCATCGTGTGCGGAAAGATTTTGTAAACACTCAGATCGATAAACGGTTGTCGGGCAACATGCTCGGCCCATAAAAATGACACAAGCCCGAAAGCGGCGACAGCAAACAGCGAGAGAATATAAAAAGAAGTCCATCCTTCACTCTGACCTTGGCTGAGTGCCGTAAGCAGGGTTCCGAGAAAGACCGCCATGGTTAGAAATCCCAGATAATCGAATTGAATGAGCCTTTTGTGCTTGTCAGCATGCAGAATAATTGCCGCCAGAAATACTCCGAAAAGACCGATAGGAACATTAATGTAGAAAATGAGATTCCAGGAAAAGTGTTCCGTCAGATAACCTCCCAAAGTAGGGCCGATGGCGGGACCGAAAGTGGCACCGATGCCGTAAACCCCCATTGCAAGACCCCGTTCTTCCGGCGGAAACACCTCGAAAATAATGACCATGGCAACGGGTATCAGGGCACCGGCCCCGATGCCTTGAAGGATGCGGAAAATAATCAAAACGTCTATATTCCACGCCATCCCGCAAAGAATCGATGCCATCGTAAAAGCAACCAAGCTCGAGATAAAAAGGGCCTTGTTGCCGATTCGGGCACTTAGCCAGCCGACCGACGGCATCATGATCGCCATGGCGATCATGTATGCGGTGATAACCCACTGGATCTTGTCGACGTTAACGCCGAATGCGGCCATAATTTTGGGTAGGGCTACATTGACGGCGGTCGTGTCGAGAACGACCAAAAAAGCCCCGCTCATCACCGCGATAACAACCAGCCACTTGTAGAATGGTTTTTGATCTTTAGACGTCATGGCAGGGGTTTATTTATTATTATCCCGAATGTCGATGCCGACCACCACCATCATGCCGGGACGGAGCTGCTTGGCGGGATCGACAACCTCGATTCTGATGGGAATCCGCTGGGTCACTTTAGTGAAGTTACCGGCGGAACGGCTTTCCGGGATCAGAGAAAATTCAGAAGCGGCCGTAGCGCCTATGCTGACTACTTTCCCGGCAAACTCTGTTTTTGGATAGGCATCGACTTTGAGATCTACAAGCTGCCCTGGTCGGACATGTTCGACCTTGGTCTCCTCCAGATTCGCTTCCACCCAGATGTTGTTCAGATCGATGATGACACAAACGGGTTGACCGGGCTTGACGACTTCACCGATATTGGCGATTTTTTTGGCGACAACCCCCTCGATAGGACTAGTTACCGTGGTATGAGCGAGTTTGAGTCTTTCAGCCTTGAGCTTGGCTTTGGCTTCTTCCAGTTTTCCTTTCGACGACTCCAGACGCTTTTGTTTCAGCGTAACTTCACCTGTATTAGCCACGGCTACCTTGAATTTGGCCTTGTTTTCATTAATCTCTTCCTCGGCTCTGACTACTTTGGCCCGGGCCAGTTCGAAGGCTGAAGAAACCTTGTCCACATCGCTCGCTGAAACCGATTTACTTTTATAAAGTTTGGCGGTCCGTTTGAAATTCAAATTCGCCAGAAGCAATTCGGCCTTCGCCTCTTTCAACCGTGCCTGGGATGCATGCAAAACCGCGGTAGCTTGCTGCACTTCTTTTTCCGTTTTTTCTTTCGACATAATTAAATCGGCCCTGGCTTCATTTAACGCGGCCTCGATGGCTTTAACGTCACCGGAAGCCACGTCAACTTGTGCCTGGTAATCTTCTTCCCGAAGCTGAGCGATTAGCTGCCCCTTTTCGACACGATTTCCTTCCTGGACAGGAAGCAAACGTATCTTACCCTGAACCGTAGGACTGACCGAGATGAGATTTCCCTTTACGCGGGCATCGTCGGTGCTGGCATGTGTAAAATAATAATGGAGCCAACGGATGCTGTAAAATGAACCGACGACGATTCCGAACAAAAAGATGATGAGAAGAAATTTTCTGTATCTGTTGTTCGACCCGCCTTTTCCCGGAGGTTTCGAGCCGGCATTTTTTTCTGTTTCGGTTATCGTTTTCTCAGAATTTGGTTGCATGAACTTCTCTTATCAAATTGTTTGATGATTGGACAACTATTTTATCTGAATCGTGAAATTTCCGGATGGTTCGATACATGTGAAAAGATTTATAACGTTTTATCTATTATCTCAATATGTTCCTGTGGCCCGACCCCCATTCCATCAATTAAACGGGCCTTGAATAACCGCCTCCTAAAACCGTAAAAAAAATCATAAGAATTATCACTTGAATGACCCAACCAATCATACAGACGCCTACTGCTCGTAATGTGCTCTGATAATCTAGAGCTTGCCTTACAGCAATAACCATGGCCACTAACATCCAAACTGAAGCGATCATAAAAATGATTCCGCCTATTCCAGGTATAATAGCCAATATCCTAAGCAACCCTGGAGAGCTTGAAAATCCGATGGTTCGTAATAGTTCACCATGATCGGCTTTGGTCTGAGGTTCAGGAAGGATTTTAGCACCGATAAAATATGTAATATAGGCCCAAATATACCATGCGATAAGAGCTGTAATTGCACCGATAATGATTCCCTTTATACCTGTCGTTCCTATGCTGCCTATCCCGGCTGCTACACTGGAGAGCACAACAACTCCCATAGCTTGGTTCATCGCACTTTTATCAGCCTCAACTTCTTCATATAAGTTAACATCGAGCTTGGCAGCTCGAACAATTCGATCTAAATATATTTGCATTTTTACCTCCAACATTTATTTAATTACAAATTGCGTATTCCGGCGACCTGATTTGGGGTTGGGCCACGGTAACCTGTTGAAATTTATAGATTAACGTCCCAAAAATAGGTGTTTTTTGCTCTTAATTCACTATTTTCAGGGGTAAAATCACCATTCACTGTTCACTGTTCACCATTCCTTTCCTTTTCTCTTAAAAGTGTGTT
>JAZFVY010000357.1:0-5476 GCA_036447975.1 Desulfobacterales bacterium | reverse complement strand
TTTAAAAATTTACCCGATCCCGGAAGAATTGATCGTTAAAGCAAAATTGGAGAATTTTACGGATTCTGATCGAAAATTACTGGTGTGCCCTGATTGCGAAAACCCTGCCCGCCCCCATGTGCTGTGGTTTGATGAGGTCTATAATGAACATTATTATCGACATCAGAGTTCCTTGAAAATCGCCGGAGATACTGAACTGCTGATCATTGTGGGAACCTCGGGCGCCACCAGCCTGCCGAATCAGATTGTATGGGAGGTCTATAGCCGTGATGGAATTATCATAGACATCAACATTGAGGATAATCCTTTCTCAAACCTGGCCTTAAAAAGCACCCGGGGATTTTTTATAAAAGAACCCGGCGGCAAGGCTTTGCCAAGTATTATGCAAATACTTGATAAATAATATTATTTTAGCTTTTTGAAAAACGTGTCCCACAAGCATTCGGGCAACCTAGTTTTAAAGCGGATCAGAGTGGGAAGAGTTTAACACTTTTAAAAAAGGTTGCCCGAATGCTATAATGTCTTCAAAGGGGTAAAATGTTACAATAAATAAAAAATCTGGCAAAGAATGACGACTTTTAAAATCCTGGTTAGAGTTTTAGACTCCTTATCAGGGCATCAAGATAACCTGATTTCATTTGCTGACTGGCCATTGCCTGTTTAATTAGGGGAAGTTTCAGAAATATACTGATAATAGAGTTCGCTTAATACTTTCTGGTCAATGTCGTCTCTGACACGCATCAGGGAAAATTCAAAAAATCCCGCCATGGGGGGCGGAAGACAGTAAACCTGATGGCCGTTCTTCTCGATATCCATCAGAATCCCCCGGTCGCACAATTCGTCTAAAATATTTTGAGTGCTTAACAGGTCCATTTTCCAGGCCCGACCGGCCCTTTTCGCGTTAAACAGCCTCAGGGGCAGCAACGAGACCAGCCTGGCTTCTTTCTCGCTAATAAGCATCCAATATTTTGTATAACAATTCCGAAGGTGACGCACCCAGGGGAAACCGATTCAAACAGTCCGTCAGTTTCATATACCCGGATCTATTTGTGTGGTGAGCCATAACGCCTCACATTAGGTTTCAAGTGTTTTTAGGTACGCCGCTGCTTTCGATATTTCCCCTTCGCTGAACACACGGATATCCTTTTCCTCCAGAAGAGCCACTGTTACTCCTTTACCCGGCTTGTGTGCGCCTGAAAAACTTCCGTCATAAATATATGTGCTGCCGCATGAAGGACTCCCATCTTTCATAATTGCAAGTTCGATCCCCTTCGAACGAGCAAGGGCGAGCGCTTTATAGGCCCCACCCAGAAAATATTCTGTAACATCCTGTCCGTCTATGCTCATGACACTGGAATAACCTCGCAGAACCGAAATACCATCGCCGTCTGTAATCTCAGCGGAAGGCCTGGGCACTGAAAGCTCCGCGGCAACTTCAGGACAAAAGGGTGCAACACGTCCCTGGCTCTGCCAATGGGCTAATATACTGCTGTCATATGACATAACTTCACCATTGTAACGCACTCGTTCCCCGATTAAACATGCACTGACCAGTACTTTAATCATGTTGATTTTTTTTATTTCCGCACAGAAACTTTATGGTTACGATTAAATATTATGGCTTCGTAAAAAAGTTAAAATTTTCTTAACAGTTTAGTTCTTTGTAGCAAATCGATTTCAAACGAGCTTCAGGTATAATTAAATGGCCTGATTTTTCGTTAAAAATTTAATTATACCAAATCGGTAGTATTTTCAATTGTTTTCAACGGGAATAACCTATAGACAAATTTTGTCACAGATATAACCAAACTAATGTATATATTGATTGATTTTAGCAAAAAGATTGTTTAATATCAACCAAAGACATCTGAGTTGGTTAGGTCTTTCTTTTATTTATCAATTAAATCAGAGAGTTATTTTAATGCTAAAAAAGTTTCTTTCTTCCAATATACTGCCAATCTCCTTATTAACTCTGGTGATTATTGCAGGGATGCTGTTTGAATTTTATCCATTGCAAACCCTCGAATACAACGCCTATGACTTAATGGCCGGCCCCACTCGCAGCAAAGAGACCGATCCGGTTGTGATAGTGGCAATTGACGAGAAAAGTATTAAGAGTATCGGCAGCTGGCCTTGGCCCCGTTCTTATATTTCCGATATGGTACACCGTCTTTCCGGTTACGGCACCAGCGTACTCGGCATCTGCCTTTTATATCCCAGACATGAATTGAATCCAGGTCTCCAGGAAATTAAAATCCTGAGAGAAAATATAAAAGAGAATATAGTAAAGAAATCATTCCGCATGGGGAGTAAAACCTATAAAAAATTAAATCAATCTCTGGCAAGAACTGAGAAGAGATTGAATCATGACGCCGGACTAATCTCCGCTGTTAAATCCGCCAGGAACTCGATTTTGCCCATACAATTCACCATCGGACCTCCTGCAGATAAAAAGACCTCCAAAATGTCGAGACTCTTGATCAACAACTCTTTGAAGATAAGAAAGGACCCTGTTGACTCCTCGACACTGCTTTTAAAATTCGGAAACTCTGTTAATTTCATGAAAGATAAAACGGTTACCGCCAATGCGGTTACTATGCCCTTCGGAGAGCTGGCAGCTATGGCAAGAGCGCTGGGGCATATTAACCTGATCGCCGATCAGGACGGCGTAGTCCGTAATGCACCGCTGCTCATAAACTATCAGGGGAGATATTTCCCTTCCTTTTCCTTGCAAATGGCTGCAAAATACATGGGGCAAAGAACAAAGGAAATTAAGTCCGGAAAAGATGGGAACAGCTTTACCGGTCTTCGCATCAAGTCTCTGCAAATCCCTACTGATAAATATTTCCGGATGCTTTTCGATTATAACTCTAAGCGGACAAGTGCCAAAACTTATTCCTTTTCAGATGTGCTAAGTGAGAAAATTCCTCCGAAAGCCTTTCGCAATAAAATCGTTCTGATCGGAGTTACCGCTCAAGGCTTGACGTCTTTCTATAAAACCACTGCAAATTCACATGCCCCGCTTGTTGAGATTTTGGAAAATGTTCTCGAAAACATTTTGAACCGCACCCACCTTTCCCGGCCGAGTTGGGCCCTTGCGCTGGAAATCCTGATCCTTTTGTATTTCGCTCTTTTTCTCATGTTCGTTATTCCCAGGGTAAACCGCAAAGTCGGTGCCTTTATTATTGGGATGTTTTTATTAACATGGATTGGGATTGCAGCGTTTCTTTTAATGGTAAACGGGATATGGATTAAGATCTTTGCGCCTATTTTTCTTTCGTTGTTCGGTTATGCGATTGTAGGGTATAAAAGACTTTCCAGGAGAAAGCGGGATGACAGAGCTGAATTGAACAAAACCCTCGGGCTTTCGTTTCAAGGACAGGGTATGCTTGATATGGCGTTTGAAAAGTTCATGAAATGCCCTTCCGAAGACAAGTCTATAAAGAGGCTGCTATACAATCTGGGTCTTGATCTTGAACGCAAAAGGATGTTCAATAAGGCCCTGTCCGTTTACGAACATATTTTTAAGACCGGAAATTTCAAGGACATCAAGAAAAGGATACAGCAAATCAAGACTTCTGGAGGAGCGATCGCTCTTGCAGCAGGCCCGGGCGGGCTGGAAGCAACCGTAATGTTTGGAGATAATAAGGCCAAACCTACTTTCGGGCGCTATGAGATCATAAAGGAACTGGGCAAGGGAGCCATGGGCACAGTTTATCTTGGAAGGGATCCTAAAATTAACCGGGATGTTGCCATTAAAACCCTGCAATTTGAGGGAGTCGAAGATAAAGAATTAAAGGAAGTAAAAACACGGTTTTTCCGTGAAGCGGAAGCGGCCGGAAACCTGTCCCACCCAAACATAGTATCCATCTATGACGCAGGTGAAGAGCACGATATGGCATACATTGCCATGGAACTTATCACCGGAGAAGAGTTGACAGCTTATTGCCAAAAGGGAAAACTGCTTCCACCTAAAAGTGTGCTCAATACAATTCTTTTAGTAGCCGAGGCTCTTGATTACGCCCACAGTCAGGGAGTTGTGCACCGCGACATTAAGCCGGCCAATATCATGCTTCTAAAAGACAGCCAGGTGAAGGTAACCGACTTTGGTATAGCCCGGGTATTAACTGCAACACAGACCAGTACGGGGATCGTTCTCGGTACTCCAAGCTACATGTCGCCTGAACAGATTGCAGGAAAAAGGGTTGACGGTCGTTCGGATCTTTTTTCTCTCGGTGTTGTTCTATATGAGATGTTCTCCGGAGTAAGGCCGTTTAAAGGCGACAGTATTACCAACCTGCTGTACGCAATTACCAACTCATCCTTTGAGCCGCTTTCTTCAGTATCCCGCAGAACCCCGGCCTGTTGTGATAAAATCGTTGATAAGCTGCTGCAAAAGGGTGTTAGCAAAAGGTTCCTCACCGCTTCGAAAGTAGCCGATGAAATCCGGCTGTGCTTAGGAACGCTTTAATCCATCCATTACCTCTTCTGCTGCTTTTATTGTAGCATCAATATGCTCCCTGCCATGTGCTGCTGATACAAAAAGGGCCTCAAACTGTGAAGGTGCAATGTAAACGCCTTTCTGTAACATACCGTTGTAAAAAGCCGAAAACATTTCAAGGTCACTGGCTTTGGCATCATCAAAATTCAGAACACTCTTTTCGTTGAAAAAAAGGCCAAGCATTGACCCGATCCTGGCGCCTATGACATCTATTCCCGCATTTTCGGCAGCTTGTTCAAGACCTGTGGCAAGATGACCCGCTTTTTCATCCAAAGCTTCATAGAAACCAGGCTTCATGAGCTGTATAAGGGTTTCAATACCTGCCGCCATGGCCAGAGGGTTGCCGGAAAGGGTTCCGGCCTGATATACAGGACCATGGGGAGCGATGTGCTCCATTATTTCCCGCCTACCGCCATAAGCGCCAACGGGCAATCCTCCGCCGATGATTTTACCCAGACATGTCAAATCCGGAGAAATTCCATAAAGGGATTGGGCGCCGCCAAGGGCCACTCTGAACCCTGTCATCACCTCGTCGAATATCAGAATGCTGCCATTTTTTTCGGAAAGTTCCCTTAAAGTTTCCAGAAAACCGTCAACCGGTGTAACCAGCCCCATGTTTCCGGCAATAGGTTCGACAATGATGCACGCGATCTTATCACCCTGCTCGCCCATTACTTTCTTGATGCCTTCGATGTCATTATAAGGTAGTGACAGGGTATGGGCCACAAAGGATTTCGGCACACCTGGACTTCCTGGAATACTCAACGTGGCAACGCCTGACCCTGCTTCCACAAGAAGAGCGTCGGCATGACCGTGATAACACCCGTCAAATTTGACGATTGTATCCCGGCCGGTAAATCCTCGGGCAAGCCGTATGGCGCTCATGGTCGCTTCTGTGCCGGAATTCACCATGCGGACCATCTCGATGGATGGGACTGCATCAATTATCATTTCAGCAAGCTTGATTTCAAGATC
>JAZFVY010000356.1:0-13220 GCA_036447975.1 Desulfobacterales bacterium | reverse complement strand
GATCAAGAGTCTTTTTGTCTACCTTGGCAGTTGACAGGGAAGCAATATCTGCATGGATTTTCAGTAAATCATCTTTGGCTTTGTCGACAGTTTGAGCAAGATTTGCCAATTCTTTAGAAAATTTATGATCAATGTCTTTGACGCTTGACGTGAGATTTTCAAGATCCTTGGGAATGGAAGTTAATGTTTTATTTATTGCCGCAAAGTCGCTTGCCATCTTCTTATTGTCTATTTTCCTGGCGGATCTGATATACTTTATGGCTGTTGTTGCTTCTTTCAAGTTCGCCTGTAAAGAAGCGGTTGTCTTTTCAAGGGACGCAATCATATTAGTAAAAATTTCTTCCATATTTTCTTGTTGCTTGTAAAGGGTCTGAACTCCCTTAGCTCCTGTGCGATCAATTTGTAAGATGCTCTTTTTTAAATCAAAATAGGCAACAAGAATTATTACACCGACCAGACAGAGGATAAGAATTGAAATTCGTGTTATACGCTTATTTAATTTTTCTAGTTGAGGATCATCTATTTCATCTTGAAACTGAGTTTCCGTGCTTTCATCATCGATGCGAATTTTAAATTTAGTTGATTCTATGTCAGTCATTTTACCTATTCCCATTCGATTGTACTGGGTGGTTTTGAACTAATATCGTAAACGACACGGTTGACGCCGGATACTTCATTGATTATCCGGTTTGAAATTTTTCCGAGAAGCCTATGGGGCAGTTTAGCCCAGTCTGCTGTCATTGCATCTTTACTTGTTACTGCGCGGATGGCCACAATGTTTTCATAGGTCCGCTTGTCTCCCATGACGCCCACGCTCTTAATGGGTAAAAGAACGGCAAAAGACTGCCACAGTTTTCTATAGTACCCTCCGTTCTTTATTTCCTCAAGCAAAATGTTGTCAACTTCTCTTAATATCGAAAGGCGCTTTTTGGTGATTTCTCCAATGATCCTAATGGCAAGGCCAGGACCCGGAAAAGGTTGACGCCATAAAAGGTCTTCGTCAAGACGTAACGCCTTACCCAGAAGACGGACTTCATCCTTGAACAGGTATTTTAAGGGTTCTATAAGTGTTAACTTCAATTTATTTGGAAGGCCGCCCACATTGTGATGGGATTTAATGACCGATGTGGGGCCTCCAAATACAGATTGTGACTCAATAATATCCGGGTAAAGGGTTCCCTGTGCTAAAAATTCAACGTTTTTTATCTTTTTGGCTTCGGCTTCAAAAACATCAATAAAGATTTTACCGATAATTTTTCTCTTTCTTTCCGGGTCAGTAACACCGGAAAGTGCTTTTAGAAATTTGGTTCTGGCGCTTACAAACCTGATATCGATTTTAAGATGCTGTTTCAGGGTTTTTTTGAGCTTATCAGACTCATCCTTTCTAAGAAGACCGTTATCTACGAATATACAGGTAAGGTTTTTTCCAATGGCTTTGTGTATCAGCAGGGACGTGACTGATGAATCGACACCGCCGCTTAAACCCAGAATTACTTTCTTATCTCCTGCGGTTTCTCTGATTTGAGCGATGGCGTCTTTGGCAAAGGACTTCATAGTCCATGTACGTTTGCAACCGCACACATCAAAAAGGAAGTTGCGAAGCATTGTTTTACCCTTGGGTGTGTGTTCAACTTCGGGGTGGAACTGAAATCCATATAAATTTTTATCAGGATGAACCGTTGCAGCTATCCTTGTGTTTTCAGTGGAAGCCGTTACTTTAAAACCAGGGGGTAGCTTCTCAATAGAATCGCCATGGCTCATCCAGGTTTTTGTATTTTCTTCAACATCTTTAAACAGACCTGTCTGATCTACCACATTGAGTTCTGCAAAGCCGTATTCACGCTTTTGGGCACTTTTAACGGTTCCACCCAAGGTGTCGATCATAAATTGCATGCCATAGCAGATTCCAAGAACAGGAATTCCAAGATGAAAAATCGATTCATCGCTCTTCGGGCTGTTTTTTTCGTAAATGCTTGCAGGTCCTCCGGAGAGTATGATCCCTTTGGGTTCTATGTTTCTGATATAATCAAGATCGACATCAGGCGGATTGATCTGGCAGTATATATGGCATTCACGCACACGGCGGGCGATGAGCTGGTTATACTGTGATCCAAAATCTATGATCAATATCATGGGCACCGTCACAAATATAAAAATTTAATCATACTTGAAGCTCGTTTGAAATCAATTTGTTTCAATGAGCTAAGATGTTACAATATAATTATAAAACAGATTTTTTTATTAGGCAATGAACTTGAGACATGAACTTGCGAAAACAGGCTGAATATGTTAGAAGCTGTCCAAAATGTCAACTCAATTCTGTTTTACTGTTATTTGATCCCCATGCATAATAAGATTAAACAAATTCGAGTTTAATGCTGTTATGAAAAAAATGATAGTTCAGATTTATGAGGTACAAACACCTTCTGAGGCTGAAAAACTGATGGAACTCGGGGTGGATCATATCGGCAGCGTTATTGTTTCTCAAGAGGCCTGGAAACTCCAGTTACTCAGAGATACGATCAATATGATTGATGGTTCAGGCGTCCAGAGTAGCTTGATACCGCTCTTCAGCAACCTCGATACCATTCTCAACACTCTCGATTATTATAAACCCGACATCGTCCATTTTTGTGAAGACATAACATTGCAAAACGGGGGTTGGGGAACCCGTGAAGAACTTATTTTATTACAGGAAAATGTCAAAAAAAGATTTCCCGAAATCAAAATCATGCGTTCAATTCCAATATCGCAATCAGGGATGAATGATAATGTTGCCACCATTGAACTGGCCGGGTTGTTCGAACCGATCAGCGATTATTTTTTAACAGATACTTTACTGGTAAAGGAATCCGGATCTTCCTTTAATAATCAGCCGGTAAAAGGCTTTGTCGGTATAACCGGTCAAACATGCGATTGGGATATTGCCGCAAAGCTTGTTGAATCGAGCCGTATCCCTGTTATACTGGCAGGTGGTATTTCACCAGATAATGTGTTTGATGGCATTATGCATGTTCGTCCGGCAGGAGTTGACAGTTGTACGAGGACAAATGCTGTTGATCCAGAAGGGTGTCTCATAAGGTTCAAAAAGGATATTGGCAAAGTCAAACGCTTTGTTGATGAGACCCGGAGAGCAGAGAGAGCTATTAAATAAAAAGGAGTTATTAACAATATGTATGAAAGTAGTGACTTGAGAAAAGGTCTGAAAATCGCGATTGATGGGGAGCCTTACGTGATAACTCAGTTTGAATTCGTCAAACCCGGCAAGGGGCAGGCCCTTTACAAATGTAAACTAAAAAATATGCTGACAGGTTCTCAGTTTGATCGAACATTTAGATCTGGCGATAAATTCAACGAAGCAAACCTCGAAGAGCTTGAAATGGAATATTTGTATTCAGATGGTGACCGCTACTGTTTTATGAATACAGCGACCTATGATCAGGACTTTCTCACTCCGGAGCAGGTGGGCGATTCCATAAATTTATTAAAGGAGAACACGGTCTGCAATGTTCTTTTTTTTGAGGAAAGACCGATTGGAATAGCCCTGCCCAATTTTGTAGATTTAAGGATTGCCAAGGCTGATCCCTGGGCAAAGGGTGATACAGCTTCAGGAAGCACAAAGCCGGCGACACTGGAAACAGGTCATGTGGTCCAGGTTCCTCCCTTTATCGAGGAAGGCGAACTTGTTCGCATCGATACCAGAACCGGTGAATATGTGGAGCGTGTCAAGGAGTAAAAAATGGGTGTTTCGTAAAATTATTTAAAAGACCTTGTTGATCTCCTAAAGTATCTGGTCAAATTTCATCATTGTTGTTTGATACTATACTTCTTTATTCTGTTTCCGTCCTTCTCTTCCACGGTAATAATATATGATTCAATGGCAATTTTTTCATTTTCCTTGGGGATTCTTCCAATTGCATTAAGAACATATCCTGAAAAAGTATCATATTCCTTTAAGTCGGGAATATCCATACCTATAATTTCATTGATCTCACTAATATCAGTCTTTCCAAGTACAGTCCATTCCTTGGTGTTGCGTTTGACAATATGCGGCTCCTCTTTATCGGTTTCGTCGCTTATCTCACCGACAATCTCTTCAAGGGCGTCCTCAAGCGTTATCAGACCGGAAACCCCGCCGTGTTCATCCACAACAATCGCCAAGTGATGCTTTCTTATTTTGAATTGATGAAGGAGCTTGTCTAATTTTTTATTTTCCGGGATAAAATAGGGCTTTGTCATAATTTTGCGGGCATCAATTTCCGTTTCTGATGTTACCTGATGCAAAAAAAGGTCCTTGATATTTATAATACCGATGACATGATCAATATCATCCTCAATTACCGGAATTCTTGTAAAGCCAGACTTAACGATATCTTCTAAATGCAGTTTTTCATCGGCTTCAATAACGAACATGTCCGCTCTTGGCGTCATTATCTCCGAAGCATTGGTGTCATCGAATTCAAAAATTTTATGTATCAGTTTCTTTTCTTCCTCTTTGATTTCTCCTTCTTCTTCAACCGCTTCCACAAAAGTCATCAATTCCTCTTCCGTTATCTTTGGGGTCCTCCTGATTTTACCGGTTAGCATGGGAATAAAATTTAATAAATTGATAACGGGATAAAACAGGATTGAAAGCCAATATATTGGATATATAGAAATTCTTGCTACTAATATATTGTTTTGCGTTGCAACTGATTTTGGCAATACCTCACCAAAAACCAAAATAAGGAAAGTCATAATTCCCGTGGCAAGACCCACCGCATAATTCGGAAAAATATTAATTGTGATGGAAGTTGCCAGGGCAGATGCACCAATATTCACTATGTTGTTTCCGATAAGGATGGTGGAAAGGAGCTTATGCGGATCGTCCTTCATCCGCTTGATGAGCATATTGGTATTACCATTATTCTTTGCAAGATGACGGGCTTTTGTTTTACTAATGGAGAAGAGGGCGGTTTCAGTTGAAGAAAAGAAACCGGACAGCAAAAGTAAAATAATCAATATGATAACCTGATTAAGCATAATGTTTAAGTCTCTGTAAAGCTTAGTTGGTGCCTGAACGAAAGTTATGTTCAGGCAAAATCAGTATGTCGCCGTTTTCTATAATGTTTTAGTCGTTGGAACATTTTCTTTAGTGTCATTGTTTCAGATTTCGTAATAATTTATTTTTTTGAATATCTTGCCGCTTCAAGAATAATCAAATCTAAACCATGAAAAACTTGCGGATAAGGCACTGTTTATACGTTTTTGTCGGAGAAGGGTAAGCGAAAAAATAGAGGCTTTCGTTGTGTAAAAGATACTGAAAAATATAGGCAGAAAAATTATGATGAATGTTTTGAATAAAAACGGATCTTCCAATATTTTTTACTTCCTCTTGCAAAGGCGATTATGACATGCAATATGGCATAAACCAAATATTATTATATCTCATATTTTAATCTTTTCAAGAACAATTTATGCATAAACCAAACCATATACAAGAGTATATTAAAGCGCTCAAGTCTTCAAATCGCCTGGGGAGTCAGGTGGTGCATCATACGGTACTGCCTGACAACTCTCCATGCTTGGCAAAACCTGAAAAACCGTGGCCTGAAGAAGTATATAATATCATGGAATCGGCCGGTGTTCGTGATCTTTACCAGCACCAGGTAAATGCTGTTGATTTGATGAGGTCCGGCCGGCATCTGGTTGTGGCAACGCCCACGGCAAGCGGCAAAACCCTTATCTATAATCTTCCTGTGTTGGAAAATGTGTTAGAAAATATTGAATCAAAAGCACTTTATATCTTTCCCTTAAAGGCCCTTGCACAGGATCAACTTCGTGTGTTTGAAGAACTGGCGGCATATGGCCAGAGTATAAAACCGACAGCAGCGATTTATGACGGTGATACTTCAGCCTGGCATCGCAAGCGTATAAGGGAAGCGCCCCCTAATATTCTTTTGACAAACCCTGAAATGATACACCTTTCGCTCCTGCCACATCACCAGAAATGGGCCGAGTTTTTTTGCGCTCTTAAGATCGTGGTGGTTGACGAGGTCCATACCTACCGCGGAATCATGGGTTCGCACATGGCCCAGGTTTTCAGACGGCTTCGAAGGATATGCTCTTTTTACGGCGCTGATCCGACTTTTATATTCTGTTCCGCCACCATCTCCAACCCATCTCAGCTTACCGAGCAGCTCACAGGGCTTAAAGCCAGTACCATCACAAAAAGTGGTGCACCCATGGGCAAGAAACATGTCCTCTTTATCAATCCGGTTCAAGGGCCGGCTCAGACAGCCATACTTTTGCTGAAAGCAGCACTTCACCGTAATTTGCGAACCATTGTATATACACAGTCACGGAAACTTACAGAGCTGATCGCCATCTGGGCAGGAAGTGAATCCGGACCTTTTGCCAGACGTATCAGTGCCTATCGTGCCGGATTCCTTCCCGAAGAACGGAGGGAGATCGAGGCCCGGCTTGCCAAAGGTGATCTTTTGGCTGTTATATCCACCAGTGCACTTGAACTGGGTATAGATATCGGCGATCTGGATCTTTGTCTTCTGGTGGGATATCCAGGTTCAGTTGTGTCTACATGGCAGAGAGGAGGCCGGGTAGGGCGCACCGGTCAGGATTCCGCCCTTGTGCTTATTGCCGGTGAAGACGCCCTGGATCAATATTTTATGCGTAATCCGGAAGATTTTATTAAACGGGAGCCGGAAGCAGCGGTCGTGAACCCTTACAACCCTGATATTCTGTCAAAGCACTTGGTATGCGCCGCAGCCGAACTGCCCTTAAGATCTGACGAAACAATAATGTCCCATGAAACGGTTAAAAAATCGGTTTTCAGCCTGGAGGCCAAAGGAAAACTGTTAAGGAGTGCTGACGGCAAAGAGGTCTATTCCAGCCGAAAGGCCCCCCACCGTCATGTCAATCTCAGAGGAACCGGCAGCCGTTTTAACATTGTTGACAGTAAATCAGGGCAGAGCAAGGGTGAGATCGATGGTTTCAGGGCTTTTAAGGAGACCCATCCAGGAGCTATTTATCTTCATAAAGGTGATACATTCCTTGTGGACACCCTTGATCTTGACACAAGAACGGCAAAGGTTTCAAGGGCCAGGGTCGATTATTATACCAGGGTAAGATCTCAAAAAAATACCGAAATTATGGAGATATATGAAGAAAAGACTGTCTGGGGCACAATGGTCTATACAGGAAGACTTAAAGTTACAGACCAGGTTACAGGATATGAGAAATTGAGGATTCATGGAAAAAAAAGGTTAAGTCTCGTCCCTTTAAATCTTCCTCCCCTGATTTTCGAGACAGAGGGCCTGTGGTTTAAAGTCCCGCCCCGCATTAAGAGAGAAGCTGAGGATAAGTATTTACATTTTATGGGTGGGATACATGCCATTGAACATGCGGCCATCGGTATCTTTCCGCTTTTAGTGATGGCAGATCGAAATGATCTTGGGGGCTTCTCGACAGAATTTCATCCTCGGACCGGCAATGCTGTAGTATTTATATATGACGGTATCCCTGGCGGCGCGGGGCTGAGCAAACAGGCCTTTACACGTGCCGAGGAACTTCTTGAGTATACCCTTGATGTTGTCAGATCATGTCAATGTGAATCCGGCTGCCCTTCATGCGTGCATTCCCCAAAATGCGGTTCCGGCAACAGACCAATTGACAAGGCTGCTGCAAGTTTTCTGCTTGAAAGAATTAGAGAGGCTCGTGATTATGAAACAATGATGATGAATGGTGTGAAAAAGATAAAAACAGAAATCCCTGCCGGCAATTCGAAAGTGTCTGAAGGGCAAGGTGAAGTTTCCGATTTTCAAGGGAAAAATTTTTCGCAAGATCAGGAGATTGTGCGAAAACAAACCACGGGTATATCACACAAGCATTCTTTAAGATTAAAACGGCGACGGCGGAAAAGGACTGCTTCCAGGCGGAAAATACCGGAGGTTGCAGAGAAATCGCAGCAAAACATTCACTTTGGTGTATTCGACTTAGAGACGCAGCGGTCCGCACAAGAAGTCGGCGGATGGCACAGGGCTGACCTCATGGGTATAAGCTGTGCAGTGGTTTATGATTCAAAGTCGGAGACATTCTTTGAATATTTAGAAGATCAGGTGCCTCTACTCATTGAGCACATTAAAAGATTCGAACTTGTTATCGGTTTTAACATCAAACGGTTTGATTTTCATGTACTTGGAGGATACTCGGATTTTGATTTCAGAGAGCTTCAGACCCTTGATATTCTTGAAGAAGTACATAAGCGTCTCGGCTACAGGCTGTCTCTTGATCACCTTGCCAGTGTAACATTGGGTAAGAAAAAGACAGCGGACGGTCTCCAGGCCTTGAAATGGTGGAAACAGGGGCGGACACAAGAGATCATCGATTACTGTAAGGCCGACGTAAAGATTACAAAAGATCTTTTCCAGTACGGACAAAAGAATGGTTATCTCCTTTTTATGAATAAGGCTAAAAATACGGTCCGCCTCCCCGTTGACTGGAAGTGAATGGGATTAGCCCGGACAAGCCGGAACCAGAGATTATTTGCCACAAAGAGACAAAGGATATTATTGAGAAGTTACTTTGTATCCCTTGTGTTTATGCAACTATGAGGTGAAAAAGAGATCAATACTGTTCTAAACAGGTGAAAATAAGTCCAATTTTACACATAGGTTAGGAAGTTCATCAATTATTTTTTCCAGTCCGGTCATATTGCCGGTGGTGATGATATCTCTGACCACGGCAAATTTCATCTGGATTGACTCTGCGAGGCCAAACGTTAATGAAGATAGCAGAAAACTCAAATCAGAAAAATACATACTGCTGAAAGATTGATGCCGCTGGGATAAACGCCCGGAAATCGCCTCGATTGTATCCGAGATATTTAGAAGCATCCTATCATCTATAAATGCATGGCCATCTATTTCAACATACGTGCAGTATGGTACCTGGAAATCGACGACCTTTGACGGCAAAGATAACCCAAGATCTTTCCATTGCTCACGCAAGTGAATTTTAGCCCCACGAACGCCTGCCGCAAGTTTTTCGTAATACTCTTGTGACCACAGGCCATAGGCACGACATCCAAAAAAGCGATCCTCGTAAATCAGGCAATCCTGGCCTTCCAGGAATGGACATGATGTAATTTCAACTGGATTCAAAAAGAAATAGCTGACTATATTTTGCATAAATTGCCTCCGCACGGCAGAAGGCATATCCACCAAACGCTTTATAACAGCCAACGCTTCCACCAGTGACATCTCGGGCAGCATTGAACAGCAATGCGTTTTGCGCCGGCACCTGGTTGAGGGTAGAAGTGCATACGTTTCTTTTAGTTCCTGCAACTGGTGAACCGAATTCTGTAGTAGCTTTTTTATGTCATGTTGCGAAAACACCAACTTACAAAGACTCCGACAGATATTTTTGCACCTTTTCCATCGACTATGAACCAGGTACTATAATTCGAGAATCTTCTTTTTGCTGCATTTTTTTCACCTCTTCCAGCATCTTTTCTATGGCCGTTTTCATGGCTGCTGGATAATTTTCCATGGCTTCCTTTAGGTTCTTTGCTTCAAGCAAGCTTTGAATCGGCAAAGAACCCTGGGGCGTCATCAATTGTGTATGTCCCACAAATATGGATTGCCGGCTCTTATCCTTTATTCCATTGGGTTTAACCGGCGTAAGACGCCGGATAGAAGCCAATTCGAGATCGGTAAAGGATTCCTCAAGGTAAAGATTGTTTTCGTTCACCGTTAAATCAATCTTGCTAATATCATCGGTACTGTTCATGGTCCATCTCCTTCAAGCTAAATCCTGCAAGCACAATAAATGATTCAAGAGGATCGTCTAACCTTCGTAAAGCACAGCCAGAATAGTTGCCTTTCCGCTTTTGGAGGCAATAAGATGTGGTGTGGTTGAAAGGTAGTACGCACTGTCTCCGGGCTCGAGCTCGAACTTATCCCCTCCAATGTTTAACAGGACGGTACCATTCAGGACATAGATAAATTCTTCTCCTTCATGCACGGACATTTCATCTTCGGGGTTTTCTTCGAGTTGTACGATCAGGGCCTCCATGTGACGACCCTTTACTTCGGGAGCAAGGCTCTTATAAGTATAGAGCTGTTTAAGTCCCTTTCGAGATGTGGATCTTGATACAATCTTTTGTTCATTTTTTCGAGTCACGGAATAAAGCTTGTCACCAACACCTGAAACGATACGGCCGAATGCGCTGTCAAGAGCCTTTGAAAGTTTGATAATGGTGCCGAGCTGAGGCTGTACTTTGCTTGATTCAATGTTCGACAAAAGCTCTACGTCAAATCCTGTGAGCTTTGATAACTGGTCAAGAGACAGCCCCTTTTCTTCTCTTATTGATTTAATCCGAATCCCAATTTCTTCTGCACTTTTAGGCGTTGCTTTTGAAATATCGCCAGTTACGTCTTCAAAAAAGTCAACGCTTATAATTGGAGGTTTTTGTTTGTTATTTTCCATTTTTTTCTCCTAGTAGTTAAACGAAAGTGAAACCCAACATTTATATCTGTGTAATTCTGGTAAGAGGGGGCTAAGGTTATTTCTGAAAGGCGATATCTTTGTTCATTGGTACAGAATTCGCCGTGATCGAATATTTATGATTTATAGCACGGCAACTATAAACACTTTGCCCCGATGTGCCTTGAGATAACGATGCGCTGAATTTCCGATGTGCCTTCACCAATCTCAAGAAGTTTTTGATCCCGGTAAAATCTTTCTACATCATATTCTTTCATCAGTCCATAACCACCATGGAGCTGAACAGCATGGTTTGCGCATCGATACATTACTTCGGAACAATAGAGTTTGGCCATTGCTGCTTCCTTGGAAAACGGCATGTTGTTATCTCGCAACCAGCAGGCCTTGTAAAGAAGGAGACGGGCAGCTTCGATCTCAAGGGCCATGTCAGCCAGCTTAAAGGCGTTTGCCTGAAAATTCGCTATGGGTCTGCCAAACTGCTCCCTTTCGTTGCTGTATTTAAGTGCCATGTCAAAACAACCCTGGGCTCCTCCCAGCCCCATGGCTCCTATGGAAAGACGTCCGCCATCAAGGGTTTGCATCATCTGCTGGAATCCTTGCCCCCTTTTCCCTATCAGGTTTTCTTTGGGGACACGGCAATCTTCGAAGTAAAGTTCACTGGTATTTGAAGCTCGCCACATCATCTTATCATGCATCACCTTGGTTGTGTACCCTGGGGAGCCTGTTTCGACAAGAATACAGGAAAGCTCGGGACGGCCGTCATCACGGGCGCCGGTGCGGCATAAAACCGTGACGCCGGCGCTGATGTCGGTGGAGGCATTGGTGATGAAGACTTTGCTCCCGTTAATGATCCATTCGTTTCCATCCAAAACAGCCGTTGTTTTTGCATTCGCTGCGTCTGAGCCTGCATTGGCTTCGGTTAAGCCAAAACCCCAAAGAGCCTCACCGCTGCAAAGCTTGGGGAGGTACTTTTGCTTCTGATCATCATTACCGAAATAATAGATGGGGCCTATTCCAAGGGAATTTTCTGCCGCCACGGTCGCGGCATGTGATCCATCAATTCTGGCAATCTCTTCGGTCGCAATGATATATGATATATAGTCCATGCCTTGACCGCCGTATTTTTCGGAAACAAATATTCCGAAAAGACCGAGTTCGGCCATCTTTTGCATGGTTTCATATGAGAACTCCTCATTTTTGTCCAACTCTCTAGCCACCGGCTTGATCTCTTGTGTAGCAAACTTATGCACTGAATCACGCAGAATTTCCTGATCTGTGGAAAGGCTAAAATCCATAATCACTCCTTAGAGTTTTTTATTAATTGGTATATTATTATGAAGCGTTCAAAAGAATGTCAATTACAAAAAAACATGTAAATTCTCAATGGCAAACATATGTTTTTAACGTGAACCGAAAACACGCTTCAACAGTTCTGTAGTACGCTTGGCCGGGTCTCGCCGGATGGCGGCCTCCTCACGGGCCAGATAATGGAAGATTCCTTTCATTCCTTTCTTGATTACATGATCAGTCAAATCTGCCTTAACATCAGGGACAAAAGGTAAAGAGCGATATTTGCCGATTAACTTGTCGTAAGACTGCACGGCACCAACTTCGGATAGACTTTTATCCACAATAGGATGCATTGCTTTAGCAAGGGGCTTTGACATTTTACTTTGAAAATAACGCGTGGCCGCGTCTTCCGGCCCTTTGAAGATGGACCTGGCATCATCCAGGGTCATTTCGGTAATCGCCTGGCGAAAAAGTTTTTTGGCTTTGGGGGTCGCCTTCTCGGCCGCTCGATTTAGTCGCAATTCAAGGTCATCCATATAAGAAGACATGCCTACTTTTTTCAATGCGGACCTGACTGATTTGAGGTTTTCCGGTATTGGAATGTGAACCGCAGGATCGGCATTAAACCCGTCTGATTGTCCCAATTGTTTGACCACAGTTGCGGTGCCGACGCGAAGCGCTTCCTTAAGGCCGGACGCGATATCGTCAGCTGATAAAGTGTCATTTTTTCCAAAACTTTCGAGCATTTCCTTTGCTTTCTTAAGCCAGTCACTTTTGGCTGTTGCTGCGTCCGGGAAGCAAGAAAGTGCAAAAATGATCACACCCATTATGGATATGGATTTAAACATTGTTGACTTCATTTGTATTTTCATATGAATTCTCCTAATATTATTGTACGCGGTTTATAGCGGTTTATATAGGCCGAGATGTTTAAAATATTTCAACATGCTAAGTGGTAAATAGGATAGAAACCTCTCTCCGTCAAGTTGTTGCTGAATGCGTTTAAAATATATTTAATCAGTGGAGTCCAAGATAATCTGATTTGCATGGAGTGGGTCATTTGTTTTTGTTACCATGCTTGGGTTGTTTGAAATAATTGTAATGAAAAAATTGATAAGGTAAACAAGGAATTTCATAGAATATAATACATTTTTCTTGCGGCAGAGTTGGATGGAAATAATCCGTGACTGGGCAATCTAATGATGCGAACAGCAATGACATCCGAAAAAAAATGCCCGGAAAACCATTTTTTCATTGCATTTTTATAGTTGTTTTGCATTAATACCTTTTCGATTTAAAGGCCAAATTTTATTGCTATTTGATGAGGAGGAAGAGAATGAATAGATTACGTATTGGGGTGTTGTGTTTGATGATGGTTTTTATTTTTGGGATCTCTATGGAAGTTGCCGGGCAAAATAAAGGCGAAA
>JAZFVY010000355.1:0-2082 GCA_036447975.1 Desulfobacterales bacterium | reverse complement strand
GGCACTGATTATGACAACCTGGACCTTCTGCCGGCAGATTTCACTCATCGCAATTTAGATGTCACTTTTGATAAAATGAAACGTTCAAAACATCGGCTTAGTAAAATTCTAGATCCTTTTAAGGATGAATATGATTTTATCATTCTTGACTGCCCGTCCACCATCAACATCCTGGCCGAGAATATATTAAACACCGTTGATTACGCATTTGTCCCACTTATTCCAACAACGCTGTCCGTGCGCACCCATAAACAATTACTCTCTTTCTGCAAAAAGAATAAATATGATGTAAGTAAGATTTACACTTTTTTTTCGATGGTCGATAAACGCAAAAAAATGCACCTTGAATTCATGTCCATGGTGTCGAAGGAGTTTAAAGGTGTTTTACAAAGCTCTATTCCTTATTTATCGCAGATCGAAAGAATGGGAATTCAGCGAGAGCCGGTTGCGGCTTTTTCGCCAGAGTCATTGGCTTCGAAATCATATCAAAACCTATGGGAAAAAATTCAAGAAACCATACTTTCTCATGATAGAATTAGCTGAAGAGTAAAGGAACATTTCTGAATGGAAACTAGAACCGATCTCAAAACAATCTAAGTGCCCATGGCGGTGTTGCGAAACGGTCCAAAATGCTCACATACTACGTGTATGCTCCGCTTTTTCACCGTTTCGCGCCTTGCCCTGAACACTAATCTTATTTTTGAGATAGGTTCTAATAACCGTAATTTTGTGAGGCGGTGATGGCCCTGGAAATCGAAAGAAAATTCCTGGTAAATGAAGGCGCCTGGCGTAATGAAAAAGGAACGAAGTATCGCCAGGGTTATTTAAACAGCACTAAAGAAAGAACTGTACGAGTGCGCACCATAGATAACAAAGGATATTTAACCATCAAGGGCATCTCCAGAGGAGCTGTCCGGGTGGAGTACGAATATGAAATCCCCGCGGCTGAAGCCGAAGCCATGCTGGACGATCTGTGTGAAAAACCCCTTATAGATAAAAAAAGATACAAAATCGAATTCAAAGGGTTAGTATGGGAAGTCGACGAGTTTTTCGGTGATAATAAAGGGTTGATCGTGGCCGAGGTGGAGCTTGAAAGTGAAGACCAGAAATTCGTAAAGCCTGAATGGATCAGAAAGGAAGTGACGGGAGACCCAAAGTATTTCAATGCAAATTTGATTCATCATCCTTACAAAAATTGGTGAGGCAAAGCACCTTAAACCGCCTTTTGTTTTTACTTGACACTGAAGGAAGGCATCTATTATATTGATATTATTTAAAACTATTCAATTTGGCGTAATAATTTTTCCCCACAAAGAGGGAATGGCCGGAAGGAGCTGATTATGAAACAGGATGATCTTTCACAGGTGAAATATATCGGTGTTTCACGTATGAAAATCCTAAACGAGCTAGGGGTCAAAACCATCGAGCAGCTTTATGAAATGCCGCTGAAAAAGTTGGCCGAGATAAAATCGATCGGCGAACATTATGCCAAACTGATCAAGAACTCTGTAACTGAATGTTATAGGAAAAAAGACGAAAAATTGCCCGAAAAGATCGTATCTGCCAAAGAAAAGAAAATCCAGGCGATCAACCAGGATTTACAGAAAAAGATTAAAAGTCTTAAAAAAAGTTTAAACCGGGTGAATGAAAATTTAAAGCCCCTGTGGAAAAAGAAATATCTGGAATCATATGTTGCTTTTAAAAATAGATCGAATAAACTTAAAGCAAGTCTAAATGAGATAAATCAAATACATGAAGATCTTCCCAAGAAGGACAAAAAAAAGATTGTCAAGAAAGGCGATGCCCTCAATTTGTTTTTGAAAAAAGTCAGGAAAAAGCCGAAAAAGAAAAAATATAAAGAAATAACTCAGGAAATTCAGTCATTTTCCAGAATGCTCCGAGATATTATTTCCTGAATAGAGGAAATGCCTGTTGCCGGTAGTCCGCAAATGGCATAGCCTCAGGCACAACCGCTCTGTTCAATGAAGAAGATACTTATACTGGGTGATATCCACGCAAATTATCCGGCATTGGAAGCAATACAGAACTATGTCCGGCCGGACCAATTCGATAAGGTAGTTA
>JAZFVY010000354.1:0-6275 GCA_036447975.1 Desulfobacterales bacterium | reverse complement strand
CTGAAACGCCCAGTTTTGAAAAAAAATTACCTGTGGTGCTGGGACAAGTGGCCTTAAGGCACAGGGGAACGCTGTGGGGATTGATTGAGGATGTTTATGGTATTTTTGATTATAAGTATAAGTACCTGAAAAATTTGACACAGGCAAACACATTCATAAAAGATCCAGATTATGTTGAGGTCGACCGTTTAATTTCAGTTCCGGCTATTCCCGCGACAGTTAAGCCTTTACCCGTGGAGGTTTGGTGGGTAAACCTTGAAGAGAAAGACAGGCTTGATGATGCAATCAATATATTAAGGGCATATCCCAGAAATGCACCGCCAATACGAATAATTCCATACTGGAGCAGAATATCGGGCTTGAAATTTGCGGTACTTTTAAGAGAATATTTTTTTGATGAAACTTCCGCCCTTGCCAAACTGAAAAAGATGCCTCCGTCGCTGGCCACGGGTGGAAAGGTTTTGTCTATGTGGGATAAGGATATTGTTTTTTATGCCGATCCTTTTTTATTGGATCGGAGGCAATGAGAGGCAAATGTTTATTGGTAATGCTTGACCTAAAATCCTGGTTTTTTGTCAAAAATCCGAAATCCGAAGTTCGAAATCCGAAACAATGATAAAAATACAAATGTTCCAATGACAAAAACATTGAATTGCCAATGATTTTGTTTCGGTCACTTTGTCATTTGGTATACGAATTTGTTTCGAGTCTCGAATTTCGTCCCGCCGAGGCGGGATTGCCTGAACATGATTTTTCGTTCAGGGACTAAGCAAAAAGAGAGACCTTTGAAAAATGTTCAATTTTGTTCAAGTTCAAGGAAGACGAAAATTTTAACCGTAGGAATACATTGGGTATTTTGAGGATTAAAATTTGAGTCTGACCCCAGAGAAATAGGCTTCGCATTTCACAGGGCAGACACAGAAATTGGGCAAAAGAGGGCGTTTTTCAAAGGTCTCAAAGAATCGAGGAGCAATATGAAACTCGGAGAAATGCTCGTGAATAACGGTCTGTTGACGGATGAGCAGCTTGTCAAGGCTGTGGTCAATCACAAGAGTAGTAATATGAAATTGGGGCAGTACCTGGTGCGGGAGGGGGTCGTCAGCGGAGCACAGATTAAAGACGTTGTATCCAAGCAGATGAAGCTTAAAAAATACCTTCCGAATGAATATCCCATAGATATAACCCTTGCGGAGGTTATTCCGGTTGAAATGGCCCAAAAATATCAGATGGTTCCCCTTGCCAAAAGCAAATTTCTGCTGACCGTAGCTATGACTGATCCCATGGACATCAATGCTCTGGATATAGTCGAGGTCTATGCCAATACCGAAGTTGAGGCAGTGATTTGTACGGATCAGGAACTCAACCAGCTGATCGGCAGCATATACGGCTCGTACGTGGGAATAGGCGGCGTCCTGGAAGAGATGGAATATCAAAGGGCCGACGATAGCGAAAAAGCGGATTCAACAGAAGATGTCGAGGTGGGTTCCCTGCAAGATATGGCTGAAGAGGCTCCTGTTGTTCGTCTGGTCAATTCTATTCTATCACAGGCAGTACGTGAAGGCGCCAGCGATGTGCATATCAGTCCTGAAAGGGATTATGTCCAAGTACGATTTCGAGTGGACGGCAAACTACATGAGGTGCCGGGTCCGCCAAAATCGATGGTACTGCTGGTTATTTCCAGATTAAAGATCCTGGCTAATATGGATATCGCAATTTCAAGAATTCCCCAGGATGGAAGGTTTACCATCAAGATGGCTAACAAGGAGATCAATATCAGAACATCCACCATGCCCACCATTTATGGTGAAAACATGGTCCTTCGCCTCCTTGATACCTCTGGCGGTGTCTTCTCTCTTGAGCGCCTCGGCATGAGCTCTGTTGACAGGGAAAAAGTCGAAAGCGTGATCAACAAGCCTTATGGAATGATTCTGAGTACCGGACCAACCGGAAGCGGCAAGAGCACCAGTTTATATTCTATTATAAAGAAAATCAATCGACCGGACATCAATATCATCACTCTGGAAGATCCTGTGGAATACAGGCTTGATAAGATAAGACAGATCCAGTTTAACAGAAGGGCGGGCATGACCTTTGCTAGCGGACTCAGATCCATAATGCGTCAGGATCCGGATGTAATTATGGTGGGTGAGATCCGTGATCCTGAAACGGCCTCTGTTTCAGTTCAGGCAGCCCTGACCGGCCACAGAGTTTTGAGTACGGTACACACCAATGACGCTGCCGGTGCCATCATTCGATTGATTGATATGGGAATCGAGCCGTTTCTTGTTTCTTCTGTCATGTTGTTATCGATTGCTCAGCGTCTGGTCAGGAAGGTATGCACGTATTGCAAGAAGTCCTATGAGCCGCCCAAGGTTGTACTGGAGGATTGGGAGCTGGAGAATATTGAAGAAGCCAACTTTATGCATGGGTCCGGTTGTTTCAATTGTATGGACAAGGGATATAAAGGGCGAACCGGTGTATACGAGGTTCTTATAGTCGATGAAGCGATCCAGGACATGATTTTAAATAGAAAATCGTCCCAGGATATATCGCGGGCAGCCCGGCAGGCGGGTAAGCTTACTACACTGAAGGAAGATGCTGCCATAAAGGTGACTGAAGGTATAACTACGCTGGAGGAAGCAGCTTCTGCTATTATTGTGTGATGAAGATAATTAGAAGCAAGGACCCGGATCCAGCTGCCACTGAACAGAGGGTATAAAATGCCAATATTTTCATTCAAGGCCATCGATGGAAAAGGAAAAACCATTTCCGATGTGGTGGAAGCCGACTCGATTGAAATGGCAAATAGCATAATACTTGCCCGTGGATACATACCAACCGGTGTTATCTCGAAAGGAGGTCTTACACCCACTCTGAGCTGGTTAGGTATCAAAGAAAGATTGACCCCTGTCAGGACCCCTGAACTGATACTCTTTACCAAGCAGTTCAGGACCATGCTCCGGTCAGGCGTATCCATGATGAAATTATTACAGGTTCTGGAGGATCAGACCGAAAATCAGGTTCTGAAAAAGATCATTTTTTCCATGTCACAGGACATTAAGGACGGCGCAAGTCTATATAATGCCTTTTCAAAACATCCCAAGACATTCTCAGATTTATTCTGCGGTATGGTGCGTGCCGGAGAAGCCAGCGAGTCGCTTCCTGATATCCTTGATCGCATTATATATATCCTGGATCATGAAAACAAGATCAAATCGGATATCAAATCCGCCCTCCAATATCCGATAATTGTTATCTCCTTTCTGTTTCTGGCTTTTATTATTCTGTTGAACTTTGTAATCCCAAAATTTGTCAGCATATTCATGAGCGCCGGCCTGAATCTACCCTTGCCGACCAAGATATGTCTTCTGATGTATAACTTAACGGTCAATTACTGGTATCTGTTTGTTGGCGGCCTGATTGCGATAGGAGTGTTATTGACCTTCTATTTAAAGACTGTACACGGAAGGTTCATTCGTGACGCTTTTCTTATGAAACTGCCCATTCTTGGCCCTTTATTCGTAAAGGCTGCCATGTCCCGATTTGCCAGTATATTTTCCATCCTGCAATCAAGCGGTGTACCAGTTCTTGACTCGATGACAATCTTGTCCGGCACCATCGGAAATACCGCTATCTCGCGAGAATTTGATAAGATATTCGATCAGCTTGAAGAAGGGCGCGGAATATCCAAACCATTGGAGTCTGCCAAATATTTTACCCCCATTGTTGTCAATATGGTTGCCGTAGGGGAAGAGTCCGGAAATCTGGATGAAATGCTAAAAGAGGTTGCAGATCATTACGATGTTGAGATGGAGTATGCCATGAAAAAGTTAACCGACGCCATCGGTCCCGTGCTGACGATCGGTTTGGCCGCGGTAGTGGGGTTTTTTGCACTGGCAATATTTCTCCCCATGTGGGATTTGGTTGGGATTGTTAAATAAATTTTGAAACGTTACCAATTTTACATAAGCCTTTATATTATCATACCGGTGATTTTTGCCGGTTTTTCCATTCTTTCGGTTATTATTTCCTTCCGTATTACTGAGTATTACATGCGTCAGGGGATTAAATTGACCGGGCCGATATTCTTTTTGGCGGTGCTTATTGCAGTGGTAGCTTTTGCTTGCGGTCTTCTGGTGGTGCGGTTTCTGTTAAAACCGATTCAAACTTTTGTGGAAAAAGCAAAACAGCTTCCTGTCTTATCAGCCCATGGAGATGAAATAGTTGAGAGCATTAAAGGAGACGAGATTCAACGTTTTACCCAGGTGTCCAAGAAGGTTACTGATGCGCTCAGCAAGGTTGACGCTAGGCAGCTTTTTCCGGAAGTTATAGGGGAGAGCATGGCCATGCGGGGTGTGCTGAGCAAGATTATGAAAGTCGCTCCTACCGATTCTACGGTTTTGATCTTAGGTGAAAGCGGAACCGGCAAAGAACTTGTGGCCACCAGTATTTATGAACATAGCCTTCGTTGTGACAAACCGTTTGTCAAGATTAATTGTGTGGCAATTCCCGGAGAATTGCTGGAGAGCGAACTTTTTGGTCATGAAAAAGGTGCTTTTACCGGTGCAACATCTCGTAAGATCGGTAAGTTTGAAATTGCGAATAAGGGTATTATCTTTCTGGATGAGATCGGTGATATGCCCTTGAATCTCCAGGCCAAGCTCCTTCGCGTACTTCAGGAGAGGGAATTTGATAGGGTGGGAGGAACAAAGTCCATCCGTGTGGATGTCCGTTTTATAGCGGCATCCAATAAGGATCTTGAAAAGATGGTTGAGCAGGGATTGTTCAGGGAAGATCTTTATTACCGTCTCAATGTATTTTCACTCCGTTTGCCCCGACTGTGCGAAAGGAAAGAAGACATACCGATTTTGGTGGAACATTTTCTAAAAGAATCGCCACAATCGGCCAAGATCTATTCAATGTCTTTGCAAATGCTTATGAATTATTCCTGGCCAGGAAATATTAGGGAGCTTCAAAATACCATAGAAAGAGCTGCGGTTATGTGTGATCAAGGAATTATTGAAGTAAGCCACCTGCCGGAGAATATTATAGACGGACTGGGAGATCATTTCATTGAAGAACCGAAGGAACCCTTATCATCTTCCATCGATGATCAATTACGTGAAATTGAAAAGGGGATGATTATTGAAGCTCTGAGAAAATCAGATGGGGTTCAGGCCAAGGCCGCCGGGATACTGGGCATCAACCAGAGGAGCCTATGGCACCGGGTAAAGAAACACGGAATTGACGCGGGCTCCTTTAAATATTAATAAAACAGTGATGATTGATCTACAAATATTGTAGATCCACAACAACTCAGCTACAAATTTTGTAGATTTGTAAAATTGATGTTATGGGCTGTAATGTAAAGTTGGGTTACAAGCCGCCAATCTTTTGAATATAAAGTAATAAATTCCAACAAACCCAACCTGATACGCCTTTTTTGTACACCTGTATTTAAAAAACCATAATATTGGCGCAATATTTGCATTAAATAATAGCGAAAGCATGTTTTATCGAATGCATTGCACAACCGGTAATTGAATGAACTGTAAAATCATATGTAACTAAAATACGGGAGGAAAATTTATGAACTTAATGAAAATAATGAAAAAGAAAGCAAAGAATGAAAAAGGCTTTACGCTCATTGAGATCATCGCGGTACTTGTAATCATGGGTATTTTGGCGGCAGTTGCCATACCCAAGTTCTTTGATCTTCAGGCCAGGGCAAGGGAAAAAGCAATCTATACTGCTTTATCCGAAATGAAGGTTCGCGTAAATCAACGTTTCGCCAGCGCGTTGCTGGATGGCGTAGCTGTTGGTGCTGTCCTCTATCTTGAAGGTTCAGTGGGTACGAACTTGGGGGCTGATTTTGATATTACTAATTGGGTTTGGGGCACTGCTGATACTCAGATATCATTTGATATAACATATTTTCCTAATCCCAGTAATACCAGTCTAAACCCTGTAACCACAAGCGCTGTATTAGATTTGCCACAGACCGGTTTGTAATAATTTCTAAGTTTTTGAGTGTTGGTTATTTAAAGAGTCGGGCTTGCTATAGGCCCGGCTCTTTTTTTTGATAAGCAGCATTCAATAGTTCGCTCAGACCATCAGATTGATTCGCCATCGTACTGTTTATGGCCTCTACAATTCTTACAATTCTTGAATAATCCAAGCAATTCAATTCATTATGAAAATTCAATAATATTTCCGGCAGATCTTTTTCCCGTGCAAGCCCCATCACATGATACACCCTTTGCTTTAAAGCTTCC
>JAZFVY010000353.1:0-2540 GCA_036447975.1 Desulfobacterales bacterium | reverse complement strand
TGCCCCCTCGAACACTGCGGTAACTTTGGTCGTGATTCCACCTCTTGCGGTAAAATCTCCTGTAACCTCCATTGACTTGGGCTCCAGTACGGCAACCAGGTCGTCCAGAATCCGGTTGACCAAATGCTCATAGAAAATCCCTACGTTTCTGTATTGCAGCAGATAAAATTTGAGAGACTTCAATTCAACGATTTTGGCGTCAGGCCTGTATTTTATTGTAATACACCCGACATCCGGAAGTCCGGTCATGGGACATACCGATGTATACTCGAGTTGCCGGATGACGATATCAATGTCCCTTCGGGACTTATATCCATATTCTATGGCATCAAGCATATCGGCTTTAACGATATCCGAACTCTCAATATTGTATTTTATGTTTTTTTCAAGCGGCGGCGCCATGTTTGTTTACTCCCTTAAATTTACCCTAACGTTGCATAAACAACGGGCCGAATCTCTGTAATAATCAGGATTGCACCAGTAGCGAATTCCAGAAACATGGCAAAAATCAGTCGAAAACTCTTGATATTTCATGTTCTCTTACTTCTTGTTGGCGCGTTGTTTATGCAACGTTAGGGTTTACTGTGGTTTTGACCTATAAAACTATTTTATAGAGAATAAAACGCTTGCTGTCAAACAGACTTAACCCGGATTTCTCATGAGAAATCCGGGTTAACACTTTTGCGATGCGGATAGCAAATAACCGGTGAGAGAGATACTTGACACCGGCGGATTTTTCTGCTAACAAATCAATATAATTGAAAAAAACTATTTACAAAAGGTATCTCAAATGGGTTCCATTGATGAACTGATCCTCAGAGCAACCAAGGAAATCGTCGTTAAATTCATCGAGGCCGGAAGGGTGTCTCCAACCGGCTTTCATGAAACATTCAAATCAGTCTACAGCACTGTGGAACAAACTGTTAAAGGTTTAGAAGAAACACCCGAACAAGATGACGAACAAACAACTTAGCCCAAATGCTTCGTGAGAAATTAGGGCTTGCCCGGACATTTCACGAGTCGAGTTTGCCGCAGACGCAAGGCGTGAAGCATGAAGCTGTAGTTAAATTACCGCGAATGCTTCACAACACAGCGTATGCGGTGAAATCGGCTTGTGAAATGTTCGGGTTAGTGGGCTTCAGCCCAACTACTCCCCAATACCACATTCACCTTCAGAGGCACCTTGAGTTCCCAGATCCCTTCCATGATCTCTTTGACAAGATTTTTCACGGTTGCAAGCTCTTCCGGCGGGACTTCGAAAACGATTTCATCATGCACCGAGAGGAGCATTGCGGCCTTTAGACCCCTTTCCCTTATTGCGGCATCTATATTAATCATGGCCAGCTTTATGAGATCCGCGGCTGTTCCCTGAATCGGGGTGTTGATTGCTGTTCGCTCAGCAAATTCACGTACGTTTTTATTGGAGCTGTTGATATCCGGCAGAAGGCGGATACGGCCAAGAAGGGTGCTTGTTCTATTTGTCTTCCTTGCATCTATTATGGTCTGGTCCATAAACTGTTTAACACCCTTATACCTTTTGAAATAGTTGTCTATATATGTTTTTGCCATCTTTTGGCTTATGCCGAGCTCTTTGGAAAGGCCATAAGGGCTCATTCCGTATACGATGCCGAAATTTATTACCTTGGCCTGCCGCCTCAACTCGGAAGTAGCAAATGACGGGAAGACCTGAAATACTTCTGTTGCGGTGCGTGTGTGGATATCCTCATCATCACCGAAAGCCTTTATCAGGATTTCATCATCAGCATAATGGGCCAGGATGCGGAGTTCTATCTGGGAATAATCTGCTGAAACCATGGTCCATCCTTTCCTGGGGACAAATGCTCTGCGAATTTCCATACCCTCATCAGTCCGAACCGGAATATTCTGAAGATTCGGATTAGAACTGCTGAGACGACCGGTGGCCGTGACCGTCTGATTGTATGACGTATGGATCCGCCCTGTTTCCGGATGAACAAGGCCCATCAATGCGTCCGTATATGTTGATTTCAGCTTGGCCAGTGTTCTGTGTCTTAATATAAGTTCAGGGAGTTCATGCTGATCTGCAAGGGCTTTCAAAACATCTACATCTGTGGAATATCCTGTCTTTTTTTTGGTCTTTTTCTGAACCGGAAGCTTGAGTTTCTCAAACAGTATATCTCCTAGCTGCTGAGACGATCTTATGTTAAACTCTTCTCCTGCAACTGCATATATCCTGCTTTCAAGTTCATCAAGCTGGTGTTCAAACGATTTTGAAAGATCCCTAAGCTTCTCCTTGTCAACACATACTCCTGTCAATTCCATTTTCATCAAAACCGGCACAAGTGGCATCTCGACTTTTTCCAACAGTTCCCCAAGGCCTGCTTCTTCAAGCATCGGCATCAGAACATTGTAGGCCATAAGGGTAATATCGGCGTCCTCGCAAGCATAGGGCACGGCCTTTTCCAGGGGAACCTCGGCAAAGCTCATATCCTTTTTACCTTTGCCCATAATGTCCTGGTAAGTAATCGTTTTGTGATCCAAAAAATCGAGCGCGATCTGAT
>JAZFVY010000352.1:0-8107 GCA_036447975.1 Desulfobacterales bacterium | reverse complement strand
TTCTGCTGCTTCGGAAATCTGCCAGTCAGCCATTTTTACTGCGTCATAAGCCATTTGTTAAATCCTCCTCTCCGTTAAAAGTTAACAAATACAGGAACCGGCTATTCCACCTTAAGGTTCCTTCGGTTTCGTAAAAACATAGATTTCGTCCTTAAAACACCGGAAATTCAAAGGGCGTGTTAGGGCGAAATCGGAGCAACCCGATCGGGTATGAATTTAATTAAATTCATAAACAACTAACATGCCCAAGGGCGTATGAAGTTTTTTAATATTAAATTAATCAAGAGAGGATATAAATCACATGAAATTTAATTTGGCAAGTAATATGTGCATTTTTTAAAGAAAAAAAATGACGCCAAAAAATGTTTTAGTTGTCTCCTCAATAAGTTGTTGAAAGCTATATGAAAGTTGATATTCAGCTTTGCAATTGATTTAGCCTGTAATAGAAACCTTTTTGTTGCATTAATTCAGCATGGGCGCCAGTCTCAATAATCTGTCCTCTGCTCAGTACGATAATCCTGTCTGCGTCCCGAGCTGTTGAAAGGCGATGGGCGACAACAATGGATGTTCTGTTTACCATCAGGTTAACGAGAGCTTCCTGAATGTTATGTTCTGTCTCTGAATCGATATATGAAGTTGCTTCATCAAGTATAATAAGGTCTGGATTGCGGGCAAAAGCCCTTGCAATCGATATTAGCTGGCGTTCACCACTTGAGATTGATGCTCCCCCTTCAGAGAGGACGGTGTCGATGCCGTCCGGCAATCTGTCTATGAAGGTTTTGCAATTGGAATCCTTTAAAATTTGCTCCATGGCTTCTTCTGAAATATGGCGATTCCCCAGTGTAATATTGTTCCGTATGGTTTCCGAAAACAGAAAAGGTTCCTGCATGACCAGAGCCATTTTTGTCCTTAAGTCAGTAGTGCTTATTTTTTTTATATCCATGCCGTTAAGAAGGACACGCCCTGATGTCGGGTTATAGAACCGGGTAATAAGATTAATAATAGATGTCTTCCCTGAACCCGTCGGTCCAACCACAGCCAGGGTTGAACCTGCAATTACTCTAAACGAAACCCTTTTAAGTACTGTTTCACCCTCAACATAACCGAATGAAACATCTTCCAGGGCAATTTCCGCAATCTTGTCCAAAGTGGGCCTTTGTGTTTCCAAACCGGATTTTGGGTCGGATTCGATAAGCGGGACAGGCTGAGGCAAGCTTTCGGTGCTGTCCAGGATGAGAAATATCCTTTCAGCCGATGCCATGGCATTTTGCAGGATATTGTATTTTTCAGCGATATCTCTGATGGGTCTGAAGAACATCTTCATGTAGGAAATAAAGGCAACAAGGTCGCCGAGGCTTATACTTTCTGACAGGACGCTGCCGCCGCCGTAATAGATTACGATCCCTATCGCAACCGCCCCCAGAAGTTCTATGACCGGCATAAACACTGCAAAAACATGAACTTGTCTCATTCCTGCCAGGTAGTGTTCATGGTTCAGCCTTTTAAAACCAAGATAATTTTTCTTCTCCTGCAAAAAAAGCTGGATTACAGTTATTCCGCCAATGGTTTCAGAAAACCGGGTATTTATCTCTGCGATCTTTATCCGCAAGATTCTGAAAGCTTCCCGGGCCTGACCCGCAAAATGGATGGATGCATAAAGAACAAAAGGGATCACAGTAAAAGAAACAAGCGCCAGTTGCCAGTTAATGCTGAGGAGAACAACCGCGATACCTATTAGCAGAAAAAGGTCTTTGAAGACAAATACAATGACAGAAGTGAACAGTTCATGCATGTTCTGAATATCATTGGTGACCCGAGTAACAAGCCGACCCACGGGATTGCGGGTAAAAAATGCAACAGAAAGGCTTTGGATATGCTCAAACAGCCGCACCCTCAAATCGTGCATAATCATCTGACCGGAATATTCCATCATCATGACCTGCGCAATATTGAGAACAAAGTTTATAATTATGATGACAAGGAAGATTGACGTAACAAAAGCAACACCGGAAAAATCATCTTTACGCAATACCGCAAGATCTTCTTTTTCGAGTTTGGGCAGGTCGTCAAATGATATCAGTGCATAAGATTCATATATCTTGAAACGGTCGGGATATTTATTGACGATTGCTTCGATTTCCTGGATTGTTATATCAGCCTTTAAGTATCTGATTTTATTTTCAGCAGTATCAGAAATCCGGGTTCCGGCTGAACGTACTTGCGGTACAATATACTGATCAATTGCTATCTTGGTGACGTATGGAAGCGAAAGGTCTAGCAATGTTATTAGAATAACAATAATGATCGAGCAGAATAAAAGCAGTTTGTAAGGCCTGGTATATGGATATAGCCGCCTTAACAACTTCACATCATATGGCCTGCCGAGCTGCTTTTCCTCGAAATATCCAAAATCAGTACGCATATTCCTCTTCTATTTCCTGGAGGCGAAATGTCTTTGCATAGTATTTATCATTTGCCAATAATTCCGCATGGGCGCCGGATTCTACAATACGGCCGTTTTCGAGGACGATAATCTGGTCTGCAAATCGAACCGCTGAAAGCCTGTGTGAGACAATGATGATAGTCCTTTGTCCGGCCATTGACCTGATGCTGTTTATGATAGCGTTCCCTGTTTCCAAATCCACCTGGCTGACGGGATCATCCAGCATTATGATGGATGTATTCTGTATCAGAGCCCGGGCAAGGGCAATGCGTTGTTTCTGACCACCCGAAAGAATAACCCCTTTTTCTCCTACGATGGTTTCAAAACCGTCTGAAAAGGATATTATGGTATCATAAATGCATGCTTCTTCAGCGGCCTTGATCAATTCCGGATCTTTTGTTCTTTTATGTCCGAACGTTATGTTTTCCAGGATCGTACCGTCAAACAAAAAGGGTTCCTGGGGTATAAACGAGATCTGAGACCTGAGGTTACGAACCTGAAAATCGCGAATATCTATCCCATCCAACAGAATACATCCCCGTGATACATCAAAGACCCTTGGTATCAGGCTCAAAAGAGTCGATTTTCCGCTTCCGGAAGGACCTACTATACCCAGAATCTTTCCCGGATCGACCTTAATATCAATTCCGTGCAGGGCAGTTAAGGCACCGGATTCATGAAGGCCCGGGCCATAGGAAAATGTAACATTTTCAAAAACAACAGACCCCTTTACGTGTTTAATGGTGACTGCTTCCGGAATATCTTCTATCTCCGGCCGGGTTTGCATGATCTTATTGATCCTGTCGAGTGATGCTTTTCCTCGCTGGATAAGGTTTGTTACCCACCCTATGGCCATCATCGGCCATGTAATGAGTCCGAGATAGCTAATAAAAGCAACAAAATCTCCAGGAGTGATTGTGAAATCAATGGTTTGTCGTCCTCCGAGAAAAAGAACAATGGCAAGGCTCAGGTTTGAAAAAAGAATCATCATCGGGAAAAAGGATCCTGTAATCCTGACCAGGCTTAAGTTTTTGTCGATGTATTCCTTTGATGCGGTTTCGAGTCTGGTTGCCGCTCCTTCCTTCATGTTGTAAGCCTTGATTATACGGATGCCTGCAAAGCGCTCTCTCACCACCTCGGTTAAATCCGCAAATGACCCCTGCACCTCTCCGTAAAGACGGTGCATTTTTTTACTGAAAAAACGTGCACCGAGAACTATCATAGGCATCGGGATGAGTACGAATGCCGTCAGTTTGATATTGATGTAAGCCATGAAGCCTATTGCTGCAGTCCCTAGAACAATGGCATCGGTCAGCGCAACCATTCCCATACCGGTTGCCATACGTATATGTTGAATATCGTTTGTGGCATGGGCCATCAGTTCTCCGGTTTTGACTTTATCGAAATATGAGGCCGAAAGAATCTGAATATGGGCAAAAAGCATGTTGCGCAGCCCTTCTTCCACCCGCCTTGAAGTGCCGAGCAGGCAGCGCCGCCAAACATATCGAAAAATACCGATCATTATGGCAATACATACGATATAAAGGGCATAGAGAAAAAGCGTTGTTAAATCGACGTGAAATGACGTCAGATCGTCCACAGTCCATTTTATGACGCGCGGGATAAAAAGCTGTAAAAAATCGACAGCAATCAGACAGAGAAGACCCAGGAAAATGAGAGAACGATTTTCCAAAAGATACGGCTTTATTAAATTTGTCGGTTTCATGAAATTATGCTTGCATTACTCTGACTGTTTACGACCTAAAACCTGCATAAACAATCTTGAAGGGGTTTAAATTGCGAATATATACATTGTGTTGAGTAGATTTGAATCAGATAGTTTCTTCATCAAAATTAACACGGCACTTTTACATCTGACCACCCATGACACCCCATATAACTTTAGTCCGTTCATTGACTTTCACATGGTCGGCTGCTATGATATTAAGTATGAAATCAGGAACTGTTGTTGAATTTATCGACCGCCAGAAAATAATATGTGCGATTGTTCTGGAAGTCAAGAAACAGAGGCTTAGGCTCCTAACCGAAAACGACCGTGAAGTCAACCTTTCGGCCAGACGCCTGTTGCATAAGTGTGAGATGCGCCTTGATCTGTCCATGGGAAGACATAAGGTGGTTGACGCCTTAAAGGAGATAGTAAACCGTCGCAAAGAATTGACCAACCATATAGATCTTAAGGGATTGTGGGAAATACTAAATACAGAGCAAGAATGGATCGACCTTGGTACAATGACCGAATTATGTTTTCCTGACAACCCGAATAACGACAGCGAGTCAGCGGTTGTCAGGGCATTTTTTAATAACAGGCTCTATTTTAGATTTGACCATGATCGGTTTTTCCCGAATTCAGAAGAGCAGGTGGAACGCAAAGCTGCCCAGGAAAAAGAGACTGCCCGTAGAAATCAAATTATCGAAGAAGGTGGTGTCTGGCTCAAAAGTGTCTTGAATGATAGTAACCCTTCCTTGCCCGATGATAAATTAGAAATTGCAAAAATTCTGAAATCATTTTATATTTTTGAAAAAGAGTGCAAACAATATGATCTTGGCAAAGCAATTATAGCAAGGGCAGGCATTGATCCTGAGGAAGGGATCTTTAAGGTTTTGGTTAGGCTGGGCGTGTTTGATAAAAATGAAAACATAGATCTTTATAGATACGGCATATCGACTTCGTTTTCCGATAATGTCATGGAAAGTACGACCGAACTGGTCAGTTCGACTCAGACAGTTGTTGCTGATAACAAGCGAAAAGATCTCACAATGCTCTCCTTGATGACCATAGACGGTCAGGCAACTTTGGATTTTGATGATGCCATTAGTATCGAAGCTAATGGCGATCATTATCGACTCGGCGTCCACATAATCGATGTCGGACATTTTCTAAAAAAAGGGGATATTATTGATCAGGAAGCCATAGCTCGCGGAAGCTCTATTTATATGCCCGACCAGAAAATACCTATGCTACCACCCTTCCTGGCCGAAGATCTTTGCAGCCTGAAAGTTGGGGAATTGCGTCCTGCCATCAGCATAATGGTAAATCTAAGCCAATCTTGCGAAATAGTCGATTATGAAATTATCCCGAGCATGATTAAGGTAGCTCACCAGCTTACCTATTACGATGTCAATATTATTGCGGATGACGATAAGGGAATCATTATCCTGCGTGATATAGCAGAAAAATTTCGCCAGGACAGGATGGCTTCAGGAGCTGTTCAGATAACTCTGCCGGATATCAATGTTTGGATTGATGGGGATGGTGAAGTAACTTTCAGCAGGATAAACAGGGAAAGTCCCGGTAGGATGCTGGTTTCGGAAATCATGATCATGGCCAACTGGCTTATGGCCAAATTCCTGGCAGAACATAATATGCCTGCAATTTTCAGATCTCAAGCACCACCACGGGAACGTCTCTACAAAGGAAATGAAGGAACCCTTTTTAAGAACTGGATGCAGCGCAGGCTATTAAACCGTTTTGTGTTGAGGCATGAACCCGAGCATCATTCAGGATTGGGGCTGAATGCCTATGTTACTGCAACGTCACCCATCAGAAAATACTTTGATCTCGCTACACAGCGGCAGATAAGGGCGGTTCTCGGCCTAGAAGAACCTTCTACACCGGAAGAAATCGACAATATGATCCAGTTGCTTGAACAGCCCATGGGCTGTGTAACCAAGATTCAGTACAACCGAAACAAGTACTGGTTATTGAAATATCTTGAAAAAAGAATCGGCCAAAAGGAAGAGGCCGTTGTGCTGAACAAAAAGAGAACCGGCTACCAGATACTTCTTAAAGAATATTTGATAGAGTGCGATTTGTCTCTACCAAGCGGCATTGACTTAAAGCCCGAGGATCTGATTCAGGTTAAGATACAGCATGTCAATGCAAGAAGAGACGTGGTGTCTGTGTTCATGGGCTGATAATACAAAAAAGGGATTTAAGAATCGATGCGCGTATTGTTCTGGTACTGTGATCGTTTTGACTGGACGCCTGCCATGAAAACGCTTCCCGATACTCCGGAAGCAGAACCTGCCCAGAACGAGAATGCTGTGGTGGCGTTTGTGCATATAGAGCCCGGGGACGTGGAAGCAGGAAGTTCGGCAGAAACCAAACTGGTAAAAAACGCCAAGTGGCTGGCCCGGAAATGGGAGAATACCCGTGTCGTTCTGCATTCCTTCACCCACTTGGGAGAAGAAAAGGCCGAGGTAGACAAAGCGCAATCGTTGTTGGACCGAGCGCAAAAGCGGCTTGAAAAGGCAGGCTACTCGGTTGTTCAGACACCGTACGGATATTTTTTGGATCTGGCGATTAAAGCTCCGGGGCACCCGCTGGCAAGGGTTTACAAAGAATTTTAGATAAAATGGCAAAAATTACACCATCATACAATTCTTTCATAATAAACTTTGAACCTTTCCAGTCTCTCAGGAACAACACGGACACCGATTCCTGTTCCTTCCGGGATTTGTATGAAGCCGTCCGGTTCCAGAACCACGGGTTTGTCAACAATATCTTCAGTAAAATATCGCGATGTTTCCGAAGTATCGCCGGGGAGGATAAAGCCCGGAAGTGTTTGAAGGTGGATGTTGAAGGCTCTTCCGATTCCGGTTTCAAGCATACCTCCTGACCATACTTTTATGTTGTTGTTCTGGCAAAACTCCTGAATCTCTTTGGATTTTGTCATCCCGCCAACTCGCCCCTGCTTGATGTTGATTATTCTACAGCTTCCGAGCGCTGCGGCAGTTTCTGCATCAGTAAGATTTTTTATGGATTCATCAAGGCAGATGGGTGTATTGATTTGCTTCTGAAGAAGTGAATGAAGATGGATGTCATCGTAACTTAACGGCTGTTCGATCATCATGAGATTAAATGCATCGAACTGTTTCAGGATATGTGAATCCTCGTATGAGTAATCTGCATTTGCATCGGCCATTAGATGAATATCAGGAAATGTCTTGCGAACCGCCTTCAGGATTTCAATGTCCTCGCCCTTTTTTATTTTTATTTTGATTCTCTGGTATTTTTTATCACAGGCAATCTGAATCGATTCCAGGAGGTCATCTATATTTTCCTTGATTCCAATACTGATTCCCGACATAATTTTTTTGGATTTGCCCCCTATGAGTTCAAACAGAGGAAGCTCACATTTTCTGGCCAAAAGATCCAAAAGGGCATTTTCTACAGCGGCTTTTGCCATATTATGCCCTCTAATCCTTTCAAACTTCTGCAAAACCTCTTCAACGGAAAAATATTTCAAATTCATTAATATAGCGACCAGAAAGTCCTTGATAATATGTGCCGCCGTTGAATTGGTTTCATAACTGTAGTAAGGATCAGGAGAAGTTACGCACTCTCCCCATCCGTCAACGTTATTGGAAGTAATTTTTAAAAGCAATGCCTCTCTGTGGGTTTGGACGGAAAAGCTCGTTTCAAACGGTTTGACAAGAGGCAGTTTAACAATAAACATTTCTGCCGAATCGATCTGCTCGATTCTTTCCATTTGTACCTCTCACTCCTTTAAGAACTAGAACCTATCTCAAAAACAATCTAAGAGCCCATGGCGGTGTTGCGAAACGGTTCAAAATGCTCACATACTACGTGTATGCTCCGCTTTTTCACCGTTTCGCGCCTTGCCCTGAACACTAATCTTA
>JAZFVY010000351.1:0-10481 GCA_036447975.1 Desulfobacterales bacterium | reverse complement strand
TCATAATTGCCAAACATAATGTTGATACATGAATAATTCCAAAAAAGTCATCGCTCTTGAGGCGCGCCTTAAAGGGTGCAAGAATGTTATGACCCTGGGAGTAAGGACGAATTTTTCCGATTACAGTATACATGAAGCGGATCTGATCCGAAGTGCCGATAAGATATACTATCCGACCACCTTCTATGCCGAACTTTTTGATGCCATGGGCAAACAAACCTTTCCCAGCTATCACACCTACAAATGTGTTCAGGATAAAATCAAACAGACAGCCCTGTTTGATCTGCTTGAAATACCGCACCCAAGGACAAGGGTGTTCTATGGAAAACGCCAGAAAAGCGCCATCTGCGACCATTTTGAATTTCCTTTTATCGCCAAAATTCCAAGGGGGTCGGCCATGGGAAGAGGGGTTTACCTTGTCCAAAATCAAGACGATCTTCTTACATACTGCGACTTGTCGAACCCTGCCTATATTCAAGAGTACCTGCCGGCCGGCCGAGATATGCGGGTTGTTATTATCGGAAATACAGTCGCTCATGCGTACTGGCGCATTGCGCCGCCGGGGGAATTCAGAAGCAATGTTGCTGTGGGCGCAACCGTCAGTCTGGATCCTGTTCCCCAAAACGTCCTTGATCTTGCACTTAACACCGCCAGGGCATGCCATTGGGACGATGTGGGTATCGATATCGTTGAATATGATGGCAAGCTTTATGTTCTTGAAGCTAATATGAAATACGGCAAGGAAGGATTCAGAGTTGCGGGGATAGATTACATTAAACTTATGGAGAGCATGATCGAAAATGGTCAAATTTAAAGATGAAAGACTTGACATGATCAGATTGGCCCTGAAACAAAGGGAAACGAAGATTTTGTCTCCCATTGCCACCTTTAGTTCTGAAGGAGTGCGCCGTTTTCATGATGAGCGTCTCGAAGAGGGATATCGCCAGCCTTTTTCTATTGATGTGGACCGAATCCTGCATTCTCGAGCCTACACGCGATATATCGATAAAACCCAGGTCTTTTATCTGATCCACCATGATCACATTACCCACCGAGTGCTTCATGTTCAACTGGTGTCGAAAATCGCAAGGACCATCGGTCGTTATCTGGGATTAAACGAGGATCTTATTGAGGCCGTTGCTCTTGGGCATGATATTGGGCATACTCCGTTTGGGCATGACGGCGAGAGGTTTCTGTCCGAACTTTGCAGTTCCAGCGGTATCGGATATTTTCTGCACAATGTACAGAGCGTTCAGTTTTTAGACAGGGTCGAGCGTAAAGGCAAAGGGTGGAATTTGTGTTTACAAACACTGGATGGAATACTTTGTCATGATGGAGAAATCCATAACCAGGCCCTTAAGCCCAATCGAAAAAAAACATTTGAAACACTGGCAAAAGAGATGACCGCCAAAAAAGTAGGCCCAGCGACCATGCTCATACCCATGACTTTGGAAGGATGTGTTGCCCGGATGGCAGACACTATTAGCTACATCGGTCGGGACATAGAGGATGCCATCCGTCTTGATATGATCAAAAGGTCTGATCTTCCAAAAGAATGCGTTGACATCCTAGGAAATACAAATGGTACCATTGTATATCATCTTGTAACGGATATCATCAACAACAGCTTTCAAAATAGTTTCATCGCATTTAGCCCTGAAGTGTCAGAAGCCTTAAAACGGCTAAAGGATTTTAACCTCGAACGCATTTACATTAATCCAAAAATCAAAACCCATACTGCTGCAATAAAAAAACTTTTTGAGATACTTTTTGCACAGTACTTTAATGATATTGAAACAGAAAACCGTTCTTCAGTAATATTTAATGGATTTTTAGAAGATATGTCTGATGATTATATTAATAACCACTCCAAAGAGGAAATCGTCAGGGATTTCATTGCCGGGATGACGGACCAGTATTTTTTGAGACAGTGTCCGCAACATATGCGTCCGAAACCACTATATAAATGAAAATGTATCAAAACCGATCATATCGCAATCTTTTGCACAAGGATAACCTGATCTCTTTCAGTGTCGTCGTTAAGGAAACAGACCTATTTGTGCATGCGATAAAACCGTTAGAGGACATTACAAGGGAATTGATTCTTAAACATAGAGGGTACATCGAGGCATATATCAAAAGATACCCTGAATTTGTCCAAGCGATGAAGCCTTGGTATGTAAAAGGCCCAGCGCCTGTAATCATTAACGACATGGCAGCGGCAGGTGAAATGTCCGGAGTCGGTCCAATGGCAGCGGTTGCCGGTGCAATTGCAGAGCATGTTGGTGTTGATCTGTTGTCACATACCGATGAAGTCATAGTGGAAAACGGCGGCGATATCTTTATCAAGACAAGCGTTCCGGTTACTATCGGCATATTCGCAGGAACGTCGCAATTAAGCATGCATATAGGTCTGCGTATCGATTCCCAGGAAAAACCTTTCTCCGTTTGTACATCATCAGGCACCGTTGGTCATTCCCTAAGTCTTGGAAAAGCGGATGCAGTCTGTGTGGTATCAGACTCCTGTTCCCTTGCGGATGCAGCTGCAACTTCAATTTGCAACAAGATAAAGACCAAAGCTCATATTCAACCGGCAATAGATTTCGGCAAAAATATTGAAGGAGTTAACGGGATTTTTGTGATTATGGACGATGAGATCGGCATGTGGGGTGAGTTGGAGGTTGTACAGCTTGAAAGAGAAAAGGGTTGAGTTTTGGGTTCAAAAGGGGTAAATGAACTTGATAAGAATTGAAATCCACGAGCGAGATGGTGAGGATTTGTCATGAAAACGATGTGGGCGCCCTGGCGCATGGAATATATTCTTGGTGATAAAGAAGATGGCTGTATCTTCTGCAAGGCACTTGCAGAGCAGGACAACCTGACCCTTTACAAGGGGAATATGACCATGGTTGTTATGAACAAGTTTCCCTATATTAACGGTCATCTTCTGGTGGCAACAACCAGACACATTTCCACTCTGAACCAGCTCGGCAAGGGGGAAATGGGAGGCCTTCTTGAGACCGTAGAACAATCCGTAGGGATATTAAAAAAAGTGATGAGCCCTGATGGTTTTAATATCGGACTTAACCTTGGGAAGGTAGCCGGTGCCGGTTTTGAAGAACATCTTCATTTCCATATTGTTCCCCGGTGGTTCGGTGATACAAATGCACTAACAGTTTTTGCCGATGTACGTGTAATCCCGGAACATTTATTAGCCACTTACAACAATTTAAAGCCTTATTTCGATAAATTAACGTAATAGTTTCGTAAAACGTGACAGGCTGAAATTAGAGGAGAAATTATATGAAAAACCTCAATATTTTAAGAAACGTTAAAATCGTTTTCTGGATTATAATTTTAATTATAATCGGATTATTGGGTTATCAAAATATGGCCTTTTTTATGGCAAAACATAGCCTTGGATTGAAGCTCCCCTTTCTTTCAATTGTTCATACACCGGAATTGTCAAATGCAGTTCTTTTTCTTATTTTTTTTATGACAGGTTTCCTGATCGCCTATTTTTTCAGTCTTGCTAAACGTTTCAAATCAAAAAAAACGATTAAAGATTTAAAAACCGCAGATGCTTCCCATCAGGATGATATTTCAACACTAAAAAAAGAAGTGGAAACATTACGAATCAAACCTTCAGGATATAACACGGAACCAGAGAAAACGAAACCGGAGTAAGCGGAACCAGAGGAACAGAACGCAGAGAGCATGGATAAAACCATACTGCTATAGTGCATCGGCCTATGGCCGTATTGTATATGGATGTAAAAATCCTTCAATCTTAAATTTCAAGTAATACGCATTTTTTAGCATTTGTCGCTGTTAAGAAGAGAGACCTTTGAAAAATGCTCAATTTTGTTCAAGCTCAAGGAAGGCGAATATTTTAACCACAGGAATACATTGAGTATTTTGAGGATTAAAATTTGAGCCTGACACAGAAATTGTGCAAAAGGGGGCGTTTTGCAAAGGTCTCTAAGATTAAATAATGCACCTAAGATCGCTTCCAGTTCCCTTTGTTTAAACCATGAGTCTTTCGAAAACAACTCCAATGATAAAGCAGTATCTGTCCATCAAGGAAAAGTACGCCGATGCAATACTCTTTTACCGGATGGGAGATTTTTATGAAATGTTCTTTGAAGATGCCGAGATTGCGTCCAAAATCCTTGAGATAACTTTAACCTCCAGGAACAAGAAAGACGAATTCCCTATTCCCATGTGCGGCATACCGTATCGCGCCGTACGGGGTTATATAGCCCGCCTTATAGTCCATGGCCATAAAGTTGCAATTTGTGATCAAATAGAAGATCCGGCCCTGGCCAAAGGGCTTGTAAAAAGGGATGTTGTTCGGGTCATTACACCGGGGATGATTGTTGATAATGAATTGTTAGATGAAAAATCAGATAATTATGTTCTTGCTGTGGCCCGCAACAATGATACCGCAGGACTTAGCTATTTAGATATTTCAACCGGAACATTTCGGGTAGCCGAGTCCGAAGATATGAACGCAATTGTTGATGAGACCCTTCGCATATCGCCAAGTGAAGTTCTCTTTCCGGAATCCTCCAAAAATGACACCTTTTTTTCACCGATTATAAGTGCATTGTCGAGCAAATCAATAACCTTCTTACAAGACAGAGCTTTTGAACATAACAGTGGACGTGAAAGGCTTGTTGATCAATTCAAAACCCATTCCCTCGAAGGATTTGGATGTGAACAACTAAAGGCTGGTGTGCGTGCTGCCGGAGCACTTATTTATTATGTACAGGAAACACAGAAACAAACAATTAAGCATATTACCGGAATTGAGGCATATTCGTTAATCAACTACCTTTTGGTTGACGATATCAGTTGTCAAAATCTTGAACTGGTAAAGAATATCAGAACAGGGACCAGAAAAGGGACACTCCTTGGAATAATAGACCGGACTGTTACCGCCATGGGAGGGAGGCTGCTTAAAAGGTGGATCAGATATCCGCTTATGGATATACAGGAGATCCTGTCCAGACAGGACGCTGTTGAAGAAGCAAAGGTAAATATTCAGATCCGCCGAAATATCCGAGAGAACTTAAAATCGGTTTACGACCTTGAACGCCTTGGGAGCAAGATTACCATGGGGCATTCAAATGCCAGAGATCTTATTGCGCTGAAGCAGTCCCTTAATAGTTTGCCGGATATATGGTCTTGGCTTTCGCATCTTAAAGCAGAGCTTTTTAAATGTCATCAGAATGTAGATGATCTATACGAGCTGGCAAAATTGATAGAGAAAGCAATTCGAGAAGATACCCCGCCGACGATCCATGAAGGCGGGATAATCAAGACAGGATACAACTCCGAACTAGATGAACTCATATCGATCAGCAGGGGCGGCAAGGACTGGCTTGCAAAGCTCGAGGCCAAGGAAAAGGATACAACCGGAATCAACACTTTAAAGGTCAATTATAATAAGGTTTTTGGGTACTTCATAGAGGTTCCGAAATCCCGCTCAGATGATGTTCCCCTGCATTATGTCCGGAAACAGACTCTGGTTAATGCTGAACGTTACATCACAGATGAGCTGAAGTCATTTGAATCAAAGGTCTTAGATGCCGAAGAAAAAAGGGCTGCCCTTGAATATAAAATATTTAACGAAATAAGAGATGAGGTTGTTAAGAATAACACAACCATTCAGCAGATTGCGCAATTCTTAGCATGTCTGGACTGTCTGCTGAACTTAGCTGAAATTGCCGATCAGAATGACTACCAAAGACCTGAATTTAATACGGAAGGTCATATTCTGATTGAAAACGGACGGCATCCGGTGGTGGAGAAAATGATTACCGGGGAGCGTTTCGTACCAAACACAATCAGGATTGATGACTCTGAAAATCAGATGCTCATCATAACCGGCCCCAACATGGCGGGCAAATCCACCGTTTTGCGCCAGGTGGCTCTTATGGTGCTTATGTCCCAGATGGGTTCCTTTATACCAGCCGGCAAGGCTTCAATGAGTGTTACTGACAGAATATTTACACGTGTGGGTGCTCTGGATAACCTCTCTCAGGGACAGAGCACATTCATGGTGGAGATGCAGGAAACAGCCAATATATTGAACAGCGCAACACGACGAAGTCTTGTTATTATGGATGAAATCGGGCGTGGAACAAGCACCTTCGACGGCCTCAGCATTGCCTGGGCAGTAGCAGAATATCTGCATGACTTAAAAGAGAATGGAGTTAAAACCCTTTTTGCCACTCATTACCATGAATTGACGGAACTTTCGCTTACAAAAACACGTGTAAAAAATTATAACATTGCGGTTAAGGAATGGAATGACGAAATCATTTTCTTAAGAAAGCTGGTGGAAGGCGGTACCAATCGAAGTTATGGAATACAGGTTGCACGGCTTGCAGGTATTCCTGAGAAAGTTATCACGCGAGCTAAAAAGATTCTTTTTAATATTGAAAATGGTGATCACAACTTAATAGGTTTACCTGTTTTGACCGAAGAATCAAATGATTCGATAAAAGAGCAAGTGCAGCTCAATCTTTTTCGCAAACCTGATCAATTTGTCATTGAAAAGTTGCAAAAGCTTGACATTTCGAAAATGACGCCTCTTGATGCATTGAATTGTCTGAATGAACTGCAGGAAAAGGCTAAAACTGTTGTTACTTGATGCTTGAAACCTAATCGGCATAAACCGAAAAACACTAAGCATTCAAGTTAAATAATTATTGACTTAAAAATAGTGTTTTCGGTCAAGCACTAAGTAATATAAAGGAATATGACCTGTGCATTATGATCAAACATAACGGTTTCAAAAAATATTTTTTATCCTGTTTGCTATATTGCTGTATTGTTGCGTTGATATTGCCGGGAACATTGTCGGCAGCCACGCCAAAAGACAAGTTCTTTCAGGGTGAAGCCTGTTATTATAAACTTCGCAATAATCAGAAAAAACGGAAATACAGAGACAACTGGCTGGCATGTATCGAAAAATTTAATGATGTTTACCAACAAGACCCTTCAGGCCCCTGGGCCGCAGCAGGGCTATACAAGTCCGGTGAGCTATATCAGAAGCTTTACAAGTATTCATTAAAGAGGTCTGATAAAAAAGAGGCCCTCGATATCTATGAGCGGGTAAAAAAAAGTTTTCCAAGAAGCGAATACAGACGTAAAGCTGATGATGCAAAACGCATCTTGTCCCAAGCAGGAACCCCGAAGATAGCATCTAAAAAAGAAAGCCATGAAAATAAAGGTGCCAAGGGGCCGGAGGATAACATTGCTAAAAAAATAAAAAACTTACCTTCAACTCGAACCCCTTTCAAAAAAAATATCAAGACGTCTAAAAGTAAGAACGTTATAGTAAATGGCGTACGTTTCTGGTCCAATCCAAGCTACACCCGTGTTGTGATCGATGCGGATAGTGAAACTCCATATACACACAGACTCCTCAAAAAGGATACTTCAATCAATAAACCCCAGCGCCTGTACGTTGACTTAGGCAACAGCAAAATGGGGAAAAACATTGATAAATTTATTCCCATCAATGACCATCTGCTCAGCAATGTGCGTGCAGGTCAGTATACATCGGACACGGTTCGGGTTGTTGTTGATATCAAGTCTTTTAAAACTTACAAGATTTTTTCTCTTAAAAATCCATTCAGGATTATCATAGATGTCAGGGGAAGTGTTGCAAAGGCAAAGATGCCGTTTATGAGGCCGGATAATAAAGATGCCAAGATTGCATCCAGTGCTCTGGCAAAACAGCTTTCCCTGGGTGTAAGCCGGATAGTAATAGATCCGGGCCACGGAGGGCGTGATTTTGGAGCGCCCGGTTATATTAAGGGCGTTTATGAAAAAGACGTTGTCCTGAAAATCGCAAAACGCCTTGCCAAAAAAATCCGCAAGGAGCTGAATTGTGAGGTCTTCATGACCCGCAATAGTGACCGGCACCTTACCTTAGAGGAACGTACAGCTATCGCAAACACAAAGAATGCAGACCTATTTATATCAATACATACAAATGCCGCAAGGGATCGAAAGGTATTTGGCCTAGAGACCTTTATCTTGAATCTTGCCACAGATAATGATGCCATTTTAGTCGCAGCACGCGAAAATGCCACTTCAACAAAGAACATCAGCGACCTGCAGGCCATTTTGAGTGATCTCATGCAAAATGCAAAGGTCAACGAATCGACCCGTCTTGCGATTCATGTCCAGGAATCTATGCATAAAAATTTAAAAGCGCGATACAGCAGGATAAAAAATAATGGCGTAAAACAGGCGCCGTTTTATGTTCTTCTTGGAGCCCAGATGCCTTCAATATTGATTGAAACCTCCTTTATCAGCAATCCAAGAGAATGCAAAAGATTAGTCAGTACAAAGTATCAGGATCGAATGTCCGAGGCTATCGTCAATGGAATTCAGAAGTACATCAAGGAAACAAACCCAACCGCATTGATGAAAACGCGACCACAAAAGGCCTCCAAGGGATAATGCTCAATGGTGTTCATAAAAGACTATTTACCAGTTCGCCATCATTTATTTCTCAAACGTAAAACTTTGGTAACATTTTAGCTCTTTGCAAACACTATCACATTCAGGTAACCCGGTTTTCAATCGTGTCAAACTCGTGCATAAGTGAGCGTAAAGAAAGAACAGATGCTATCCTGTATATAAATCCGATTAAATGCGCATTTTATTTAACTCACTGGTAAAATTTGCTATTTTTCTGTTCTTTCTTAACGCTCTCTAATACACTCAAACAGTGACCCAGTTTATAACCGGGTTATCTGAATGCTTGTGGGACACATTTATTCAGAAAACTAAAGTAATACAAACTTTTATTATTACGGAGGTTATATATGGCATATGAAAACATTATCTTTAAAGTAGAAGACGGAATTTCAACTATTACGTTCAACCGACCTGAAACCTTGAATGCATTAAATTCAGAACTGCTAAAAGAATTTTCACAAGCGCTTGATGAAATTGCTGCAAATGAAAATATCAGAGTACTTATCCTCACGGGAGCCGGTGAGAAGTCATTTGTTGCCGGGGCTGACATTACAGAGCTTGCCACATTTAATTCACTCCAGGCAAAACGCTTTTCCGAGAGGGGTCATTTTATGATGAATAAACTCCAGGAGCTGCCGATACCGGTCATTGCAGCGGTAAACGGTTTTGCCCTTGGCGGTGGTTGCGAGATTGCTCTTGCATGCGATTTTATCTATGCTTCTGAAAATGCGATGTTTGGTCTGCCGGAAATCAATCTTGGAATTATTCCCGGATTTGGAGGCACCCAGCGACTGTCAAGATTAATCGGTAAGAATATCGCTAAAGAACTTATATTTACCGGCAAGATGATTCCCGCGTCTGAGGCTCATGCCATCGGGATGGTAAACAGGGTCTGCTCTCAAGAATCGCTAATGGATGAAGTTGTCAAGACTGCTAAAAACATTGTTTTAAAGGGAAAAGCCTCGTTGCGCGCGGCAAAACAGGCCATTAACAGTGGTATGAATGTGGATCTTAACTCAGGCTGCAGCATAGAGATCGACGCATTCTCACTTTGCATGGCAAGTCCCGACGCCAAGGAAGGGACATCTGCTTTTCTCGAAAAACGAAAGGCTGACTTCAAAGGAAGCTTAAAAGGGTGATTTTTTTCTTGACATCTTTTTTTTTTTTCTGTTATAGAGCCCTATAATTATACATTATTTATAAAAAAATTCAGGGGTTGATAGATGAGGTGTCGGTTTTTCTACTTTTGCTTTTTTAGTTTTTTGGGTGACTTCTTTTTTTGAAGTCTATCCATGGGCTGGCGAGGTAGAATAAGCCGAACTTGAAGATGCATAAACCATGGGTAGACACAAAAAGTTAAGCCCATGGTTTTTCATTTTTGGGCTGTGGAATCAAACCCGCAGTTTTTGAAAATATACAATTTTGTTTAAAAGGAGTACTGGAATGATTCTCGACATCGGATTTGAAACCATGCCCAGAGAAGATCTTGATCCGATAATATTGCGCAGACTGAAGGCTACAGTTGACCGTGTCTTTGCGAAAGTGCCTTTTTACCGTAAAAAGTTTGAAGAAAATGGTATCATCCCCAATGACATCCAATCCCTTGAAGATTTAATACGACTTCCGTTCACAATAAAAGAAGATTTGCGCGATAATTATCCGTTTGGCATGTTTTCAGAGCCCATGGATAATGTTGTACGTATTCATGCCTCGTCCGGAACAACCGGCAAACCGATCGTGGTCGGTTATACGGCAAGGGATGTTGGTATATGGGCTGAGCTAATGGCACGTTCACTTGCCGCAGGCGGAGCAACCCGCGAAGACATCATTCACAATGCATACGGTTACGGACTATTTACTGGAGGTCTTGGGATCCACTACGGTGCGGAAAAACTCGGTGCATCCGTCATCCCGGTTTCAGGTGGAAATACAAAGAGACAGATTGTAATAATGAAAGATTTCGGGCCTACGATTTT
>JAZFVY010000350.1:0-3258 GCA_036447975.1 Desulfobacterales bacterium | reverse complement strand
TATTCTGAATCAGGGGTATTAAAGATGGAACAGCTTCCATCAAGACTAATCTTTGGGATTTCATAAGAATAAAGTGTTGCTTCATTACCTATCGGGATATCTTTACTTGCGACCCCATGAAATTCATATATGTAATTTGTAACAGACTTATCAAATACATCGCTGTATAGCTGAAGCTGGGCAAGTTTTAAGTATTGCTTTAATTGCATTGTCATCTGCTTCTAAGCCAATAAATTAAGATTGACGATTTTAGGATCGGATCATTTGTAAAAAACAAAATCCTTTCGGTCTTTAATCTCCAGTCGGTAATCATAACTTGGTTATCCGTCATTTTCTTTGACGATCTTTCCAAAACGCCCCAGCAAATTATCACCATAGTGCGTATTTTCAATTTTTTCAATCAAACCCGCAGGATCAAGCCCTTCCGCCTGCAGATCATCGGAGCATTCTCTCACGTAAGTACCCATTATATCAGCATCAAATTCAGGATGAAATTGCACACCCCAAGCTGCATCACCGATTGAGAAAGCATGATGAGTATCTTTGGCATTCGATGCCAGTAGTGTAGCGCCGGGTGGTAGTGCAAGAACTGATTGTGTGTGACTTGCATGAACTCGCATAATTGGCGGAAATCCTTCGAATAGAAGATCCCTGGCAGCATGCTCGCTTAGTTGTACTTCAACAGTTCCAAATTCCCTCCCAAGTGGATTGGGTCCTACTTGCCCACCCATAGCATGGGCAAGAAGCTGATGACCATAGCAGATTCCTAGCAGGGGTGTTCCACTATTTACAACCCACGGAAGCCAGGCGGCAGTACGTTCACTCCAGTCTTCTCGATCAGCAACCATGGCGTGAGAGCCTGTTATCACTATGCCTGACAGCTGTTGTGGGTCTGGAAGCTCTTCTCCTTCATATGTTTTCACTACACGTATCCTGTTAGGGTCAAGATCCAAAGGAGCTTTAATCCAATCATCAAAATCACCGCGACGTTTAGCCAGTGATGGTAACGTGGTGCCCATCTTTACGATTAGAACAGTGCGCAAGATGTTTCAACCTCTTATTAACAAAGATTTTAAACAGCAGGTAAAATATTTTCATTATCCACGTAAAATTTACCTGTCAAGGTCAAAGATATCAAGAGCTTTTTAAGGTCCTTTTTCGTTTGAAAACTGATTAATCTTGACACAAACATTCGAGGACAGATATTATTACATTAAAACCTGGCCGCAATAGGATCTTAATAATTTATCTTTTTTTTTGGAGAGATACCGTGTCAGATAAAAAATCCATCAGTATTGAAGATCTTCTGAAAAACCCTGATGTTCAAATGGCAACCAGCAATATAAGCCAGGAGCTTATTAAAAGGAGACTTTTTATTCCTCTCAAATGTGATGTGTTTTCAAAATCTTATACGGAATTGAGGGATAATGACGATATTAAGTTCAACGTTGAAATAGAAGCCGCCAATCAATTGCCGAGTATTATTAACAATAAGATGCAGACGATAGTGGGCGTGGATTCTCCAGAAGAATCTTTCAAAAAAAGATACTGCAAAAAGCGTAATATCGGCATTGTATTTTCAGGTGGGCCGGCTCCTGGAGGGCATAACGTCATTGCAGGGTTATATGATGCCGCCAAAAAAACCAATCCTGAAACCAGAATATTAGGGTTTTTGCTCGGACCGGACGGAATTGTAGAAAATGAAGCGATTGAGCTGACCGGTGATCTTGTCGATGACTATAGGAACCTTGGTGGTTTTACCATGATCAAGACCGGCCGCGCGAAAATTGATACAAAGGAAAAGATAACTCTGTCAAGGGAGACATGTAAAAGCCTTGAACTGGATGCTCTTGTAATCGTAGGAGGTGATGATTCAAACACTAATGCGGCATTTCTGGCTCATGAAATGTTTAAAGACGGGGTCCAGGTCATCGGAGTCCCTAAAACCATTGATGGTGATATACAGGTAAGAGATGCAGAAGGTAATGTTTTATGCGCCATGTCGTTTGGTTTTCATACTGCCGCCAGGGCATTTGCCACTGCAATCAACAATCTGTGCACAGACAGCAGTTCGGATGTTAAATACTGGCACATTTGCAAGGTTATGGGAAGGGTTGCAAGCCATCTGGCACTTGAAGTTGCTTTACAAACCCATGCCAACATGACCCTAATAGGCGAAGACCTTACCGATTACATCGATGAAAAGAGAATAGAGAAAGCAATAAAAAAAGGGACCATAGATTATAATGCCTATGGGATGACCCTCAGGCATCTTTCTCGTGTGATTTGTGATGGTATTGTCAGAAGAGCTGCTGTGGGGAAAAACTACGGCGTGATTGTAATACCTGAAGGAGTTCTGGAATTTATCAATGAAATACAGATTTTTATTTTAAAGCTTAACACCATTATTGCCGAATATAATGAAACTCACGATACCAATTTTCATACGGATTTTCCTGCTCTTGAGGATAAACTGGAATACCTGCGGAGGCTGGCCAAGCTCTCACGGGATGATGCTTCTTTCACCTTATGGAATACTCGGGACGACGACCTGTTTAATGATATCCCCGCCTTCTTCCAGGAAGGGCTTCTAACGGAAAGGGACAGTCATGGAAATTTTCAGTTTTCGCAGGTTCAGACCGAAAAAGTCCTCATGGGCCTGGTTAAAGACTATCTTGACATTTTGCAGGAAAATGGAACTTATAAAATCGGAATAGAAAGACTCTATTACAGTAAGACGCTTGAGAAAGGTGGGCTAGATCCGGATTACTTTGGGCCTATTCTCTTTAAAAACTACGATGATGACAATTTTTTGCTTATTAAACCATCGATAATATCCGTAAAAACCCTCAAACAGACCCTGATAAATGAGGGTATGATTACAAAACAACAAGACGTTCCCGATTCTGTTAAAAAGGTTTATCAAAAATCTGTTCCAAAGTTTAACACACAGATCCATTTTTACGGTTATGATGGCAGAGGCAACGATCCAACCCGATTTGACTGTAATTATACATATAACCTGGGGTTGACTGTTTTTAGCCTGATAGCCAATGGTGCAACCGGCCAGATGGCAGCCATAAAAAATCTTGAAATGGATTTTGTAAAATGGGAACCCATCGGAATTCCGATTGCTCCGCTGATGCACCTTGAAGAAAGAAAAGGCAAATTGGCCCTTGTATTGGAAAAAAGCATAGTGGATGTTAATTCAGTATCTTTCAAAGTTGTAAAGGCTTTAAGAGAGAAATGGCTTGCAGC
>JAZFVY010000349.1:0-2840 GCA_036447975.1 Desulfobacterales bacterium | reverse complement strand
TGCGGGTTTATAAAATTGGCCGTACCGACCTGAACGGCCACAGCACCTGCTATCAAAAACTCCAGCGCATCCTTTGCCGTCATAATACCGCCAACGCCGATTACCGGAATCTTAACACTTTGAGCCGTCTGCCACACCATGCGCAGGGCCACGGGTTTAATTGCCGGACCGGAAAGTCCGCCGGTGATGTTGGCAAGCTTTGGACGACGTGTTTCTATGTCGATGGCCATTCCGGTTATGGTGTTGATTAGGGAAATCGAATCAGCACCTTCCACTTCCACTCTGCGGGCTATTTCCGTAATGTCTGTCACATTGGGAGAAAGCTTGACCATCAAGGGTTTTTCGGTCTTGTCCCTGACCGCCTTGACCACCTCGGATGCAGAGTCAGGAAATGCTCCAAAGGCCATCCCGCCGGATTTAATGTTGGGACATGAAATATTAACCTCAATCCCCGACACATCTTCAATATCATCCAGGCGTGCCGCCAGTTCTGCATATTCCGCTATGTTTTTCCCATAGAAGTTAACAAATATGGGTGTTTTCAGCGCTTTCAAGAACGGCAATTTTTCTTTTACAAATGCAGCAAGACCGACGTTCTCCAGCCCAATGGCATTCAGCATACCGCACGGCGTTTCAACAATCCTCGGCGGCGGATTCCCTTTGGAGGGTTCTAGCGACAGACCCTTTACAATAATTCCCCCCAAGCGGTTTAAATCAACAAGATGTTCAAACTCCCTGGCATATCCGAATGTGCCGGATGCCGTCATTACGGGGTTTTTTAGTTCTATTCCCCCGATATCTACACGAATATTAGGCTTTTCTTCTACCATATCAACGCATCCTTACGCTTACCCGTTCCCAAACCGTTTGATTTGCCGGAAACCAAACTTTCTATAAAATAAATATTGATGGATAGCAAGACTCTGTTTTAATATTCACCAAACGACAACTCGATTAAATGAGGTGGCATTTATGAAAGAAATTCTCGGTATTATCGGTTCACCGCGCAAACTCGGGAACTGTGAAATTATGGTTAAAGAAATCAGCAGACAGATATCAATCACCCATGAATTACAGCTTCTGCGCCTCCAGGATTTCAACATTCTCCCGTGCAGAGGATGCTACCATTGCCTGTTCAAAGAAGGGCAATGCGTGCTGGACGACGACCTGAAGACTATCACAAAGGCCGTTGTCGATGCTGATGCATTGATTGTAGCGGCCCCCACCTATTTTCTGGGCATCAATTCATGCATCAAACGGTTTCTTGACAGAGGGCTTTCATTTTATACCCATGCTGAAAAATTATGGGGCAAGCCCGCCGTGGGCGTCGTAATAGCAGGTATTGAAGGCAAGGAAGGCTATAGCCTGCTCTGCATTCAAAGCTTTTTGAAGCTGATTTTTGCTGATGACAAACAGAGCAGAGTCGTTTATGGCGCCCTGCCAGGAGAAGTTTTTATCAACGATGATAATAAAAAGGCTGCCATTGAACTGGCTTTAGCCCTGTTCGGGCCTTCTGCTGAAAAAAAAGGACCCTGTTGCCCGCTATGCGGAGGAGATACATTCCGATTTATTGAAACCAACAGATTACGCTGCATGCTTTGCAGCAATGCTGGATCCATGACCATTCAAAAAGGCACCCCGATATTCGAAATAAATAAAAGTGAACACGAGCTGTTTCACAGCAAGGAAGAGGCCCTCAAGCACAGGGATTGGCTGCTCGGCATGAAAGAACGCTTTGTTAAACAAAAAAAAGTGCTTAAAGACATTACCGTGCCATATATTAATCAGGGGGTCTGGATAAAACCCTAGCCCAAGACGGCTTCATTTACAATGCTTTCAGCAATATCGACAAAAGCCCTGGTTACCTGGGAATCCGCGTATTTTTCTTGAAAAGAGGCGCCTTCGTCGCCGCATGCCACAACATTCTGATCGAACGGAATCCTCCCCAGAAACCGAACCCCGGCTTCCCTGGCGGTTTTTTCTCCACCGCCGGTCCCGAACAGATCAATCATTTCATTGCAGTGCGGACATGCAAAACCGCTCATATTCTCGACAAGACCGAAAATTTCCATTTTTAAAGTTTTGCAGAAATTGATCGACTTCCTCACATCCGCCAGTGAAACCTCCTGGGGTGTGGTGACGATAATTGCCTTGGCGTCGGAAATTGTCTGAGCAACGGTCAAAGGCTCATCACCGGTTCCTGGAGGGGAATCGATAATTAAAAAATCGAGTTCACCCCATTCGACTTCGCCGATAAACTGCTGGATAGCAGAATATTTTAGCGGACCTCGCCATATAATCGCATCGTCCTTGCTTACGGTCAGCGATTCTATTGAAACTGCTTTCAGGTTTTCAGAGTAACTCATGGGATTCAGCTTGTTGTTCTTGCTCAGGTCCAGCATCCCCTTCAGCCCGAGCATCCTAGGCACGTCAGGACCATGTAAATCAACATCCATAATCCCCACCTTGAACCCCTTTTGGGCAAGCGCCATGGCCAGGTTAACAGAGGTGCTGGTCTTGCCTACCCCCCCTTTGCCGCTCAAAACAATGAATTTGTTCTTTATCTTTTCTAAAGAAATTTTTACAGATGCATCTTGATCTTTTTTGCCTTTACCTTTCGTTTGTGCAGCGTCGACGCTTTCATGAATCTGTACCATTATATTTATCTCCCATATATGATTTTCGTTTCACCTAAATCCTGCATAAACAATCTTGACGATTTCGTAAAAAGTCAAAATTGCGATGGCAAAGTAAAAAGCTCCAAATTCAAGGCGCGCGAATTTTGTGTCATGAGGCGTACTTAGCGTACGCCGCAATGACAACGAAATGAAGCGCAACGC
>JAZFVY010000348.1:0-8189 GCA_036447975.1 Desulfobacterales bacterium | reverse complement strand
TGCTCCGGAGGGGCCGCATGGTCAGGGTAGGTATAATAGTCGAGATGGTTTTCGATAAAGAATGCCGTGTACCATGCATCCATCTCAGGATTTTTACCCGCTTGATAGGGTTTTTTTGCATTTATATACTGTAAATCTTTTGTGTTATTTTCATGAGATTCCATCTTCTCCTCCTTTTCGTTTTAAAGTAAGCAGGATGAGATCATGCCATTTAGCCCTTTGGAAACATTATCTGAATGCTTGTGGTGTGTGTTTTTCCAAAAAGCGAAATTGATACATTTACAATAATAAAATCTGAAAGAATTTCGGGTTAGCCGAGATAGTTAACAATCTGAATAAGGTCGGTTATAACAAGATCAGCTGACAGATTACTGCATTTCGGATCACCTTTTCTCAACCTCAATGATCTATTATCGCCCGCAAATAGTGCTGTTTTAAAACCGGCCTTTTTTGAAGGATATATGTCGGTTAACATATCATTTCCTATGTAAAGAACTGAATGCGCCGGGATATTCCTGTTTTTTAACCTGTCAGCCACAACTTGAAACATGAATGTAGACGGTTTTGCATATCCGTATTTGTAAGAATAAAGGATAAGTTCAGGGTGAAATCCAAGCTCTTCCGCGCTTGAATCCAAAAACCAGCTAAATAGATAGGGTGTATAGAACTGGGCGTTTGATATAATCCCCATCAAAACGTTCAGATCTTTGCATCTGGAAAGCATTTCTTTCAAGTGCGGCATTGGATATACAGGGTTGACAATCAGTTCAAATTCAACCGCAAGCTCCCTGATTTTATCCAGATTATTATATTCAAGAATTTGCATCCATATCTTGTCAATCTCGACTTCCGGAAAGTCTATGCCATGTTTTTTTAGCTCTTGATGTTTTTTTTCTATAGCATTGAACAATTCCTTTAAAATGGTCTGAGGATTCTTGCTGATTCCGAATTTATGCAGCAATTTTTTAAGTTTTTCCGTTTTCTGTAATTCTCGCTTTGCAATACTGATATCGCCTGCTCTGCTGATAAAGAGCGTTCCATACACGTCAAATAGAATACATTTGATTTTTTCTTTTAATTCTCCCCTCTGATGCAAGGATGTCGGAAGCGGATAAATCGGTCTGATGTATTTTGGAATAAGATTATTCAGCATAATCGCCCCATTTAAGCAGGCTAAAGGTCTCCGGTTTAAAAAAACAGGAAATAAGAATTTCCTTGTCTATGCTCTGGCGGACTGAAGAATTAACCACCCTGGAGTAAATTTCAATAAGTTTTTCTTTATATATGGTTTTGTTGTAATTGAGCAGCACCGCCTTCATATTGTTTTGTATCAAAACCTCTTTGTTTGATACATATCCGGGATCTGAAAGATAAGGATTGAGACTGATCAGCCTGTCTCGATCCGTTCTGTCGGCTGATACACGTAAAATGATCATTTTTTGAAAAGCTTCATCCAGCAACCCAAAATCAATTAAGTCATTGCTGGTTACCTTTCCAAAAGATGTTGTGATTGTTTCTTCATCCAAGTTCAGGTCGAAAATTCCGCTTTTTATTAAAATACATGACTTCCATTTTTCATATAATCTTTCTCTACCTATCCACTCCACTGGAACGTTGAGTTTGGTATAAAGATGATCCAGCTGAATATTGTTTTTCTCAAAATCATGGCATATTTCAGGGAGCTTCCTTCCCCAAAGAATTTTTTTTGCAGTCCATGGTTCAAGAAATGAAAAACCGAATCCTTCGGTAATGCTTGTGGTAATAATAAACTTGGAAGACATTAATAGCTCTGAAAATTCATGTGTTACCCCTGCCTCAAACACAATGTTCAGATTTTTCTCTTTTGCAAATACTTTCCACCCTGCACAACTTTTAATGTCTTCCGGGCTGTTGGGGGGAAGTGTAATTGCAAGTGTTTCATTATTTTTGAAAAACAGTGACAAAAGGATTGCTTCTCCGACATTTTTTCTCCTGATGGCTCGTATGGGATATAGGACGCATTCTTTGGTGGTCACTCCTGTTGAGTTGAAATTTAAAGGCTTTATGGTGTTGAATATTTTATGCAGACCTTCTTTTTTTAAGCCCGCTTTAAGCAGTATGTTGTAATCCCTCGAATTAATAACTCCGTAATGGCAATCCGCAACATATTCATCATCAGAAAAGTATGATAAAGGTCGCCCGTCTTCTGCAAAGTCATGGATCTGCAAAAAAAGTTTGACTTTTCTATTCTGAAGAGCTTTGAGAATTTTTAAGAAATTCCTGTTTTTTGCAAGTGTGGGATTGTGAACATGAACAACGTCGCATCCGGTTTTCCATTTTGTATTGATTGCTTTAATTATGGACGCTGCCACATCTTCCGGGCTTATTCTATTGTGCTTTGGCCGGTCATAACCGAGTCCAGGGATATTGACAATATCGCAGGGAAAAGACGATTCCGAGGTAGAGCTTGCCAAAACAAGTGAGTCACACTCATCAAGGATCGCCTCGACCTGTTGCCTTAAAACCGTGGTTACGCCACCGGGTTTAAGATGATAATGAATAAACGCTATCTTCATTTATTCTAGACTGAATTCTGATACTGTCTGTGCAGGTTTCGGTCGGAAAGACCGAAAGTAACCCACTTTAAAATCGGATCACCTGCATGTTTGTGGGCCGCGTTTTTCAAAAAACAAAATCAATACAAAGCAAGATATATTACCAAGAGTATAGGATAAGTCGTTTTGAGTGTCAAAAAAATATTGATATATAAAATAAAATAAGACAGGCTATGCAATAATAAAAACAAGGAAATTCATGGTTATGGACAAAAAAAATCTTCCGATAATCCCATTTGAAAGGATAGATGACCTTCATAACCTGGAAATTGCAGATTCTTCCGACCTTGTCCTTTTTATGGCGGGAAATCAGTTCATGGCAATGAAAGAGATTGTCGAATCCTTTCAAAAAGAATATCCGGACATCGAGAGAATTTTTTACGAAACCCTTCCTCCTGGGCTGGAGCTCAAGCAAATATTATCCGGTGGTGCTGTGTTCAGAGATAAAATCTTAGATGTTTATCCTGACATTTACACTTCGGTTAATAAAAAAGCTATGAATGTTCTTGAACAATCCGGTCATATTCATAGTGGTGACTACCATCTTTACTTGCACAATCGTCTGACCCTTATGGTCCCGGAAGGTAACCCCGCCCAAATAATGTCTGTTTTGGACATGGCCGGGGACAATATCCGCATATCTCAGCCAGACCCTGAAAATGAAGATATTGCTTTCCATATTATTGATATGTACCGGCTGGCAGGCGGGGAAGACTTAGTTCATCGAATCATGGAGGAAAAGCGTGCTGAAGGTACAACCGTTTTTACGGTTGTCCATCACAGAGAGACCCCGTTACGGATTTCTAATAAGACCGTAGATGTTGGACCGGTCTGGGCAACAGAGGTTATTCATGCTAAGTCATCCAGGCTCGCTTTTGATGTGGTTGAGCCTGGTGAATATCTCGATCAGAGAAACAATATAAATTATTATGTATGCAAACTAAAAGATGCCCCGCATCCTGAAAATGCCAAAAAGTTTCTCGATTTTATAAGATCCTCATCTGCCCAAAAAATTTATGAAAAATACGGTTTCCTGCCACATTCAATTTATCTTTGAGCATAGGGAATCTGGTCCTTTGGGGTTATATTCTCTATAATTTGAGACCTTTGAAAAATGCTCAATTTTGTTCAAGTTCATGGAAGGCGAAAATTTTAACCACAGGAATACATGGAGTATTTTGAGGATAAAACTAAAGCTTCACTGCGTGTAAAATGTTGAGCCTGACACAGAAATTGGGCAAAAGGGGACGTTTTGCATAGGTCTCAATTTAAACCCCTTCAAGATTGTTTATGCAGGTTTTTGGTTATTTGTTATAAGCATAGTAGAAGGGTCAAGAAGCAATGCAGTACGGTCTGAATCCCTTGATCCGCCTTTTAAAGTTTTCACATGTATTTCTTTACCTTCGGGTTGGAGCTGGATAACAACATCAAAGAGATCAGCTACATCCAAAAGCGGAGCCGGCATACCATCCGGCCCGGGCTTTTCATGACGGCGGGTCCTTACGGTAAACCAGACCTGCAATGAATGATTTTTTGCAAGGTCCTTAAAATCAGAAAGGGGCATTTTTACTTTTTCATGAAAGGGAAACCCGTCAATAAAGACAATCTGGGGTGAAAAAATATTCTGTTCCTTCAGGTCGACCAGCCTTTCTTCAAGTTTGGGCACACTAAATCCCTCGACCTTGAATGTCATGATGAACCTGTGCGGAAGCAATGATTCCCAAAGCTGGTTTATCTTCTTGACATCGTATGATTTTGTGAGATGGCGAAAAACCTCTTTATACCACAGACTAACTTTTTTTACCGGATCATCTAGGCTGATATGGAGTACATTTTTGTTTTGTAAAAGGTTGCTTAAGGCAAGTTGAACCAGAAGTGCAGTTTTACCAACTCCTGCACGTGCAAGCACAGCACCGAAGCCCCCTTCAGGGAGAATGTCATCGGTTTCGTGTCCCATGAATCTCAAAGGGTTTTTGAGGACAAGCTCCTTTTTAAGCATTTTTAATTTCCTTTCCTTTTTGTATTAACTTAGCTCTTTGTAAAATTTGTTCCACAAGCACTCAGGTAACCCGTTTTTAAATTGTGTCACAAGTTTTATCCGCCTTTGGCGTTATTGACACGGTTTAAAACCGGATTACCTGAATGCGATAATGTTTGCAAAGGACTAAAATGCTACACTTTATTCTTTTTTTTCTGCCTTTTTTACTAGTTCCTCAGCAATCGATTGCGGCACCTGTCTGTAAGAGCCGAATTCCATTGTAAACATGGCTTTGCCCTGTGTCGATGATCTTAAAACAGTTGAAAATCCGAACATTTCTGAAAGGGGAGCCTGGGCTTCAATAACGCACAAGGGACCCTCTTCCTGGGAACCGACAATTGTTCCACGGCGTTGATTCAAAAGGCCCATAACAGCACCAAGAAACTCTGTGGGCGTTTCAACAACGACTTTCATGATCGGTTCAAGAATAACCGGTTTGGCTTTGAGATAACCTTCGAGAAATGCTCCCCGGGCTGCCGTCTGGAATGCCATTTCAGAAGAGTCGACCGAATGTGATGACCCGTCGTTGATAACTACTTTGACGCCGGTAACGGAAAATTTCATTTTTGGCCCTCTGTCCATGGATTGCCTGAAACCCTTTTCGCATGAGGCGATGAAGCGTGTTGGGATCTTGCCGCCTACAATCTTGTTCTCAAAGACGAAATCCGCATCTGTGGCAGGTTCTATGTAGCCGGCCACACGACCGAATTGTCCAGCACCACCGGTTTGTTTTTTGTGGATATAGTTGAATTCAGCCCTTTGCGTTATGGTTTCCCTGTATGCCACACGAGGTTGACCGGTAACAACCTCGGCGGTGTACTCGCGGCGCATCCGCTCAACATAGACCTCAAGGTGGAGTTCTCCCATGCCCTCGATAATCGTTTCCTTGGTTTCATCGTCAACATAGGTTCTGAAGGTGGGGTCTTCCTTGCTGAATCTCCTAAGGGCCCTGGACATATTAATCTGGGATTTGTTGTCACTTGGAACAATTGCAAGGGATATCACAGGATCAGGTACAAAAATGGATGTCATCGTCAGGTTGACTCCGGGGGCGGCAAAGGTGTCACCGGAAGCACAATCGATACCGAAAAGGGCTCCGATATATCCCGCCGGGATGGCCTCGATGTCTTCCATCTGGTCTGCATGCATGCGGATAACCCTGCCAACCTTAATTTTTTTTCCATTCCGTACGTTGACTATGGTAGCGCCTTTGGAAATGGATCCTTGATATACCCGTATGTAAGTTAGTTGACCATATTGTCCGTCTTCTAATTTGAAAGCCAGGGCAACAACCGGTTTCCCCGATTCGCTGGACAGTATGACCGGCGCAGCGTCGTTATCCATGTCCATAGCTTCGTTTTCCACATCAGACGGGCATGGCAGTAAATCTATTACAGCATCAAGGAGTGGCTGAACGCCCTTGTTTTTATAAGCTGATCCCATGAATACCGGCGTCATTTTGCATTTCAGTGTTCCCTGGCGTATAGCGGCGATAATCATATCTTCAGTGACTTCTTGTTCTTCAAGAATAGCTTCAGTAAGTTCGTCTGAAAACATCGAAGCCGCATCGATAAGTTCTTCACGCCTTTCCATGGCTTCTGAAAGTAGATTTTGTGGTATATCCTCAATCCGCAAATCTTCTCCACTAACACCGTCAAAATAGATCGCTTTCATGGTCACAAGGTCAACAACTCCTTCAAAATCAACCTCAAGCCCGACAGGAATCTGCATAGGTACGGCATTGTGTCCCAGTTTATCTTTAAGCTGGTCAATTACACGAAAAGGACTGGCTCCGATTCGGTCGCATTTGTTGATAAAGGCTATACATGGTACTTTGTACCTTTTCATTTGCTGATCAACAGTAATGGATTGAGACTGAACACCGCCGACAGAACATAAAACAAGTATAGCGCCGTCGAGTACCCTCAAAGACCGCTCAACCTCTATGGTAAAGTCAACATGGCCTGGGGTATCGATAATATTGATCTCACGGTCCAGCCATTCACAGTATGTAGCGGCTGAAGCGATAGTGATGCCACGCTCCTTTTCAAGCTCCATGGAATCCATGGTTGCGCCGACACCATCTTTGCCTTTTACATCGTGAATGGCATGTATGCGCTTGGTGAAAAAAAGGATTCTTTCGGTCAGCGTTGTTTTGCCGGAATCTATGTGGGCGCTGATTCCAATATTTCTGACCTTATGGATAGCGTTTTCAATCTTGGCATTTTTCATGATATATCAGCTTTACTTCTTTTTCTATGGCGTTTTGTTATGGGACGACGCCGAAGCAGCACATAGGTCGCCCCCGCACCACCGTCACAGGACCTGGCACTTGAAAAGGCGATGACCCACTTGCGCCAGGGACCGCAGGTAAGCCATTCAACAACTTTGGTTTTTAGGACCGGTTTATTAGGTGAAGAAAGGCCGCGGCCGTGAACAATCAGAACACCCCTTTTACCCGTCGTTATCGAATCCTTAAAAAACTTTTCAAAAACATCCCGTGCATCTTCTACACAAAGTCCGTGGAGATCGATATGCGCCTGTATGGAAAAATCTCCCCGGTGCAGGCGTTTTGCAAATTCCGGATTAACGTTATATCCCGTACCCTCGATGTATTCCGGTGTATCGGCAACAATAAAACCTTTTCCAAATTTTATAAGATTATCCAGCCGCATTAAGGTTTCAGCTTCAGAATCATTATCTGGACCAATTGGCGGTCTGATAGTTGTATTGTGTTCTACCCGGTCTTCTCTTGGTATCGGTTTAACTCCGGACATGGCCTCCAAAAATATTTTCTTTTCATTTTCATGTGATAGTTTGACGACCTTGCTGTCAGAGGTTTTAGAAACACTATGTTGTCTATCGCCTGTTTTCGGACGGACTTTCTCATCTTCAACAGAGTAAGGCCCAAGTTTCAATGACTTGCTTCTAAGCAGCGCTTTCAGGCCTTCAAACGGCCTGAATGTTCCCGACGATTTGGAAGTTTTCATTGCAACCCTTTAGGGAAACACTTAATTTACAGGTCCAGCATAATTTTGCGGATTTCTGTATTGAGGTAAAATATAACTGGTGTTCATCCAGAAATAGTAGATTTTGGTTCAAGACAAGGCCGTAGGATTTTTTCGACCGCAGGCGTAGTGCGCCTACGTCGAGGATCGAAGAAATCCGAGAACGAAGTATTGGGCCGAAAGATGCTGTTTCTGGATGGACACTAACTATAATATCAACCTATAATGTCAAGGTCAATAAAAATGGGGAATCGTTAATTAAGGATAGGTTTGAGTTTATCGATTTTCCCGTTATCTGCAACCAATTACGGATATTGATTTCTTGACTAAAGGTTCGATTTAAGCTGGAATATAAATATTTTTTGAGGATTCTGGTAAAAAACAGAGGAAGTGATTAAATAATTATAGAATTTTATTTGTGAATGGTTTTGGTGATCTAATATAGGTGATGAGCTATGCAAATCGGATCAAAAAAATGGAAAAATCTTATTGATAACGGCGCCAAAGAGCTTGATGTTAAGATTGACCAGGTGAAAAAGGACCAATTTG
>JAZFVY010000347.1:0-2582 GCA_036447975.1 Desulfobacterales bacterium | reverse complement strand
AATTTCACACTCCCTTTTCCAGGACGTATAAGTCCCAGAATTACATTAAGTAATGTGGTTTTCCCGCCACCATTGGGACCGACGATGCCTAAAATTTCACCTGCATAGCATTTTAAGTATATGGATTTTAGAACCCATTTTCCGTCGTACGCGACCCAGACATCATTAAGGTCAACAAGGACGTCGTCCACAGTATCTGTTACCTGGGCTTTCATTTCATGGCCTCCTGCAAAACGCTCATATTATACTTCATGAGATCAAGGTAAGTGCTGCGTCTTTTTATTTCGGAACCGCCCAAAGGATCGAGCAAAAGTACTTTTACATTAGCTTCCCTGGCAATGACCTTAGCGGCCCTGGGGTTGAGCTGGGGTTCGGCAAAAACCGCCCGGATACGGTGTTTTTTAATCAATGCGATAATATTCCTAATCTGTAGCGGAGTCGGATTTCTGCCAGGAGCAGCTTCGATGACACCAACAGATTCAAGACCATAGCTCCTTGCAAAGTAATCCCATGAAGCGTGAAAGGAGACATATTTTTTGATTCTGAAAGTTTCAACCGTCGCTTTAATCAGGCCATGGAGTTTATCCAACTCATCCAAATACATTTGGCCTTGTTGCTTATAGTATTTTATATGCTGTTTATCAACCTCGCAAAGGGCGGCAATAATTTTATTGACCATCGATTTTACGATTTCAGGGTCCAGCCATATGTGGGGATTGGCAAATGAGGATTTATGGTCTGAAACATCTGTCTTGTCATGATGATGCTCGGTTGTTTGTATTAGAGAAACACCTTGGGATAACACAACCGTCTTGAGGCGTTTCCCTGATAAATTGACAAATTTTTGGGCCCAGAATTCAAACCCGGCGCCGACTATAAAGAAGATCCTTGCAGAGGAGAATCTTTTTACAAGGCTCGGTTTGGGTTCGAATGTGTGTGGGCTGGCACCCGCCTGAAGGACGCATGTAACATCAACATAATCTCCACCAACCTGCTGGATCATGTCGGCAATTGGAAATATGCTGGCGATAACCGGCAGCTTCTCTCCCAAACATGTGGATGCGGAAAACTGGATGATCAAAAAAAGCAACGCGCAAAAAGAAAGGCGAACAAAAATTATTTTGCGCATTCTATTATTCTTGATACTCATAACGAACCCTCAATTATCATTTTCACTTCCGCCGGGTTTCTGGATACCGATAACTTCCGCGGCGCTTATACAAACCGGCGTTAAATCGCATAGCATCGATAACCTTAGGGTTCCTGGGGCCACAGATCCTGACGCATTCACGAAATAGACTCCGCGCGAATGGGAAAAGCACATTAAACTCGTGATAACTAATGCCCCGTTCCTTTCTTAGAACATTCATGGCCAGCGCAACCGGTCTCCAAGCATTCCTGCCATAAGCCTCTAATGCCATTTTCACTGCTTCGGGTTTAGTAAGTGGAAGAAAGCCCCTTTCAGTCATAGCTTTACGCATCCTGGCGATGCCCAAATACTGCCTGAAAAATATGTCAACAAGGGATTTGCTCCTTTTACAATAAATGCGAACCCGTTTCTGATTTCTTTTAATCAGTTGTCCTTGTTTATAAGATTAACAATTATTTTTGTTATGATGTCTTTTTCCTTCGGATCACTCATGGCGATCATCAATGTCAATGCAACAAGTGCGTTATCCGCCAGGCGTTTTGTTCCGTCAGATTTATAGAGCAAACCATTTCGTTCCAGAAACCAGGTAAAGATAGCTGCGGCAATACGCTTGTTTCCGTCTACAAATGAATGATTTTTTACAATGAAATAAAGAAGATGCGCTGCTTTTTCTTCGATACTGGGGTAGAGGTCTTTGCCGTCGAAAGTCTGGCAAATTGTATCCAGAGAGCTGCTGAACGAACCATCTTTTTCATGTCCAAACAAGTTGGAATCACTCAATCTTCCATGCATTATCTTAATTGCGCCTTTCGCTTCTTCATATGAAATTCGTTTTACTGTCTGATCAGATATATGAGCTAATTCCAGCTTTCCATAATCGTATCGATCAAGTGTATCCAGAGCGTAGCTGAAATCGCTAATAACCTTCAGCAGGCCTTCAGATTCAGACGTGGAGAGCAGTTTACGGTCAATTATATTATCGATAAGCTTAATCGATTGTTTAAGCGTTTCATATTTCTTAATCTGTGACTGCAATCTCTTTTCATTCAGCGTGTAGCCTTTGACAAGATAATCTTTCAGAATTTTATTGGCCCAGATACGGAATTGGGTGCCGCGTAATGAATTGACACGGTATCCTACAGAAATAATCATGTCCAGGCTATAGAAATCCATCACCCTTTTTTTACCGTCCTTAGCAACCTGTGCAATTTTTGCACAGGTTGAGTCGGGCAACAGTTCACCGGTTTTATAGATATTCCTTATGTGCCTGACAACAACGGTTCTGTCTCGTTGAAAAAGATTCGCCATCTGATGGGTATCCAGCCATACAGTATCCTCAACCAGGTTAACTTCTAAAGACGTTTGCCCATCTTCCATCTGATATATGACTATCTCGCCTTTATTTCCTTGAACATTCATGTTTCAGACAATC
>JAZFVY010000346.1:0-6562 GCA_036447975.1 Desulfobacterales bacterium | reverse complement strand
TGCTGACCTCTATACTTATATTTCCATCCATCAATGGGACAATCGACGAACGCGGAATTATGGAAGCGCAATTGACCGACTCATATCTTATGACATGGAGGAATTTAGAAAAAAAATGTCAAATACGAAAGAAATCGAATATCCCGAGATGCAGCGGGAAATAACGGCGTTCATTTTAATAAATGTCAAAGCAAAAAGTGAATATAAAATAATGGACAAACTTTTTTCCCTGAAAGAAGTGCAGGAGGTTCATTCCGTTCATGGTGAAATTGATTTCCTTGTAAAGTTTAGGTTAATACGAGACCTGGTATCTTCTGATGCTGAAATCATCGGGCAATTTGTCCATAATAAGGTAAGAAGTATTTCGGGCGTAATCAGTACCGTAACACTCATTCCCGGTGTTTCAAAGATGAAGGAAAAATAGACCGTATCTTGTCATGTCACATGCTCGTTAACCCGAACATTTCATTAAGGCCGGTAATATTAGTGAGAACAAAAAGAACGGAACCATTTCTCAATACCAGAGGTTGGGCTTTAAGGGGGTCATTTTTGGGTTGACATTTCGATATGGCCAGTGCTTGCATGTATTCATATATATTTGAATGGCCATAATAAATATTGATGGCCGGCATTGTACTTTTACTTAAAAAATCTGGCGCCCTGGCCGGAGATTTTTTTAGGTTATGTTTTTGCTTTGTTTTTATTGGTTGAGATGAACGCTGTTTTTTAGTTGACAATTTTCAACTAAAAAATAACAATTGGTAGGAGTGGTTGACTATAAAAAGAAAGAGGTGATATTTATGCCTACTTGGGCTTTAATTTGGCTAATTTTGTTAACGGGATTGCTGTTTTTCCATATTTACATGGATATCCGTGAAATTAACGCACTTAAAAAAGAAATTGAAGGTATGAAATCTAAATAGATTCTTTGATACAAATTTAAAAAAAGATTAGACAGGGAAACAGGATAAATCAATTGGCAATTAACAATAGTCAAATCGTAATTATTGCTTGTTAACTGCTAATTGCTAATTCACTACCGCTTCTGCTTCTGATTTTGAGAGTCCGGTTTCACCTGATTCCATTTTTCCTCCTCATAGTCGTATCTTAATAAATTGAACAATAAAGGTTAAAACACTTGATGAATTCGACTTTTTGTGAATTCATCAATATTTACCTCTATATGCTTTATGGCAACTTCCACAGGCACCGAACAGCTTACCTGCCTGCGCCTCAACTTCTGATTTGTAATTAGCCGACGCTAATTTCATTAGCTTTTGAGCCTGAATTCTCAGACTCTCATAGGACGTTTCCATATCCGCTAGAAGGGCTCCTTTGAAAAAATACTTAGATCCCTTTACAGGGTAGACTTGGGAGTATGTATCTTCGTAGACCAGTGGCAGAAAAGTAGCCAGAGCAGCAATTTTTACAGGTTCCATTTCCAATATTTTAAAAAGGTGACAAAATCCCGCATGTCAGACTTTTCTCTGTCCCACGGTTTAAGACTTGTGTAGAACAGAATCCCGTCGTTTTTATCTTTTCCGAATTTTTTATCCTCACCTATCCTCCAATCAAAGGCCCACCAACTCATCAGAAACCTCTCCCGAATCTTGTGACTCCCCTTCACATAGCCCTTGCGGGGACCGGAAGTTTCATAAAATGAGGTTGTTTCATAATTTTTCAGAGGAAGTTTTTCCAGTGAGGCAAGAGGCTGGACTTCTGCAACGACAGTATTGTATTTTTTCAAAGAATCCGCGGCTGATAACCATATATCTTTCACCCGGTGAGATCCGTCCCGTAGTAATATTACCGTTCTGTTCCGGTCGGGGGATGATCCTTTGTAGTCCACGAAACCTGGGAGATTTTCAGAGAATACAGACTGCCGTGCTCTTTTCCAGCCATCAGGAAATCCGCTCGCAGGCATATATGATGTCGGAACAAAGGCCAGGTAACAACCGCATGTATGTACCGTGGTATACAGTATCGGCTCATTCCGGCTGCTGAGTGTGATAATCACAATCAGCCCCGTATTTTTCCCTTTTCCCAAATAGAAGGGAAATAATCCGCCGGGTATTTTTTCAAAGTGTACGCGATATACCAGGTTTGTGTAAGTACTTCTGAAAGTTTTAAACATCCTCTTCTGAACGTAGACTGTCGCCTTCTCAGGATCAACATAAATCTTTTCTTTCATCTCCTGGGTGATTTCGGCACCCGGGGTGCCGATGAGGTTGTATCTCTCTTTGTGATTTTCTATTACAAAAACAGGCGCATACAGGCTCAAAAGAGTTTCATCATTTTTAACTGTGTATGCCACAAGACTGTCTACGGTCGGGTGCTCGGGGAATGTTGTACAGGAGAAAAGGAAGATCAGTAAAACAACGGGTAAAAGAAATACAGAGCTTTTCAGATTTTTATACATGGCTATCTTTCCTATAACCATATTCTTAAAAAGTCTAACAAGTGATTATATAGATCTGTATATCATCATGATTGTAAGATTATCCTATTTTCATTAGATCACACAAGAGCAAAGATTTCGAATCGAAGTATTAAATTATTTTGGGCTATAATTTTTCAATGTGGCTCTTCTCCAACTAAATTGGAGAAGAACAATAATAATAGAATAAACTAAAGATTAAATGTTGTGCAACTAAATTGTGTTTGTTGGATCAACCTTTTTGGCAAAAAACAAAAATGGAATTGCGAAAGGGCCGAAGCAGATGCCAAGATTCTGATTAACCAAATAACGGATCACTTTCGATTCACTTTCGGGGCGGGATGAAACAACGAATAGACAGCCGGGACAAGTACCAACGTGATCAGCGTCGATCCAGTGAGGCCTCCGACAACCGTCCGTGCCAGCGGGGCCTGGGCGTCGGATCCTTCGCCGATGCCGAGGGCCAGCGGCAGCAGGGCGAGGATGGTAGTCAACGTCGTCATCAGAATCGGCCGCAATCTGCGACGACCGGCCTCGGTCAGGGCATCGGGTGTGCGCATCCCATCGCGAACCAAGCGACCGGCCTGGTCCACCAGGAGAATCGCGTTGTTGACCACGATCCCACCCAGCATAATGCAGCCGATGTAGGACTGCACATTCAGCGTCGTTGTCGTAATAAACAACGTCACCAGCACGCCGACCGCCGCCAAAGGGACGGAAAACATGATGACCAGCGGATCCCGTAACGATTCATATTGACAGGCCAGCACCATATATACGAGCATCAACGCCAGCACGAGTGAGATGATCAGTTCCCTGAATGCCTTTTGCTGTTCTTCGAACTTCCCGGCGACCGTCAGATTATAGCCGACGGGACGTGGAATTTGATCAAGCAGAGCCTGCGCGTCTGCGGCCACAGAACCCAGATCGCGCCCCGCAACATTGGCGCGGACAGTCACCCTTCGCTGTTGGTCTTTGCGGTCGATCAGAATCGGACCGCGGCTCGGTTCGGACGTGACGACGTTGCGCAATGCCACCTTTTCACCGGATGCAGTTGTCAGCGTAAGGTTGAGAATTTCGTCCAGGGAGCGCTTCTCGGCATCCTTGAGCTGAACCAGAATGCGGTATGAATTGCCCCCCGCTCGGTACTCACCGGCTTTGGAACCGGCCACCGCGGTTTGCAGGAGCTGGGTGATGTCGCGAATGCTCAGGCCGAGATCGGCGACTTTGTCACGGTTCACGCGAATTTCCTGCTGGGGTATGCCGGCTTCGAGACTGGTCTGAACGTCGGTGATGCCCGCAACATCCACAATCGATTTTGCAACGCTGCGGGCCAGAGTATCAAGCGTCGCAAGCTCATAGCCGCGGATCTCGACGGTCAGTCCCTCGTCACCGCCCAGGAGTCGTTCCAGAATAAACTGACCTTGCGGTGCCCGGACACGGATTTTCATACCAGGGACAATTCCGTCCAAACGGCGGCGCAGATCTTGGGCGATTTCCACATTTGAGCGTTCGCGTTGGGCGGCCGGCAGCAGAGACATGCGTATTTCACCCTCTGAGCCCGCGGCAGCCCGCCAGCCGGAGGCACCTACACTGACAACCGACGCCACTGCCTCGGGCACGGCCGGTTGAATGATCTGATCCATTAAGCGTGTCTGCCGATCGACCAGCTCGAGCCGGGTACCGATTTCCATCTTACCGGTGACGCGAACCTCGCCCTCATCACTGGGGGGCAGAAATTCACTTCCGATCAGGGGCAAGAGCAGTAGACTTGCGCCGAGCACGGCAGCAGCCGCAAAGACGGTGACCAGCCGATGGCCCAAGACCCAACGCAACAAATCCAGATAAGCGTTTTCAAGACCCGAAAAGACGGAATTGGCGGCGTCGGCCCAGCGGTCCGTTCGAGACGCCGGCTCCTTGAGGCGTTGTCGGCTTGACGTCAGGAGCCTGGACGCCAGCATGGGCACCAGACTCAGCGCCACCGTCAGCGAACAGATCAGCGAAAAGATGATCACGTACGCAAGATCCTTAAAGAGGATGCCCGAGACGCCACGGACGAAAATCAACGGCAAAAAAATTACCAGCGTGGTTATGGTGCTGGCGATGATTGCCGGCCCGACCTCCCGGGCACCTTCCACCGATGCTTCCTCAGCCGCTTCGCTGTTTTCAATGCGGCGGCGGAAGATGTTTTCGAGTACAACAATAGAACTGTCGACCATCATGCCCACTCCCAGGGCCAGTCCGCCCAGGGTCATCAAATTGAGCGTGAATCCCCCGAAGAACATTAACGCAAAAGTGGTCACAATTGAGATCGGGATCGACAGGGAAATCACCAGCGTACTACGGATGCTGTGCAGGAAAAACAGCAAAACCACGATTGCCAGCCCGCCTCCGTAAAGCACTGAGCGAGCAACGTTGGCGATCGAGCGCTCGATGAAATTGCCCTGGTTGATAACCGGGACAATATTGATCTGAGGAAAGGCTTGGTTGACTGCTTCAATTTCAGCCAGGATACGCCTGGACACTTCGACTGTATTGGCATTGGCCTGTTTGCGAATACCAACGCGCAGTCCGCGCCTACCGTTAACGCGTACGATGCGCGTCAGCTTCTCATATGTGTCTTTGACCTCGGCGATTTGACCCAGCGTTATGGCGGCACCGTCACGCTGGACGATGACAGTGTTTCGGATCTGATCGAGGTTGATAAACTCGGCCGGTGCGCGTAGCGTGACCTCATAACGTCCCTGTTCGATCTTGCCCGCCGGAAGATCGAGGTTGGCATCGCGAATGGCCTCGAGCACCCGGTCAAGCGGCAGACCTGCGGCCATGATCTGGTCAGGATCCAGTTCGATCCGGACCTCACGGTTGAAGCCTCCAAAAACGTCAACCTGCGCAACACCCGGAATGCGGGCAAAGCGGTAACGGATCTGAACTTCGATCAGTTCCGTGAGTTCCACGGGATCGAGGTTGCTAGAAATTCCCAACAACACTATCGGAAAACTGGCGATGTCGAATTTTCGGACGCGGGGCCTAACGACATCATCAGGCAACTCGTTGATCTCGTCTTCGAGTTTGCCCTGAACATCAATCGCCGCAGTGTCGATTTCCGTACCCCACACGAAGCTGACGCGAACCCTGCTTCGGCCCTCTGAGGATGTCGATGTGATTTCCGCCACGCCGGGCACCGTGGCAACGATCTCTTCAATAATCTGAGTCACCAGCCGCTCCATAACTTCGGGACTGGCGCCCTCGTAATCTGTTCGGATGCTCAGCGTCGGCAGTTCAATGTTGGGCAGCATGTCGATCTGCAGCCTGCTCAGGGAAACGGCACCTAAGATGACCAAGATCAGGGTCACCATTGTCGTGAATATCGGACGCTTGACGCTGAAACTCGGCAGATTCATTGGGAGACAACCTTTTCGTGGCCAACAGTGGTTTTGCTCTGCTCGTCAGGAATCGAGATTGGGGAGCCGTCTTTTACCAGTTGCTGCCCCAGGGTTACAACCCGACCGGACAGCCCCTCGCCTTCCACCTGAACCCGGTCGCTTTCACGGATGCCCACTTTTACTTCGCGCCAGGCGACCGATCGTCCATCCTCACTGATGATGAAAACGCCGCTCCTGTCATTACGCATGGTCAACGCTTGCTCCGGGACAATGGTGGCCTCCGGCACCAGGGCCAATATAACCGTGGCCCTGATAAACATGCCGGGTTTGAGGTGATGCTGTGGATTGTCGATGGCCATTTCGATCCGTGCCTGCCTCGTAGACTTGCTGAAGACGGGGGCAATGCGATCGATGAGGCCCGTATACTGTTCGTCCGGATAGGCGTCCGTTGTTAATGACACGAACTGTCCGGGTTTCAGGTGAGCGTAGTCTCTCTCGGTGACGAAAACCACCCCGACAATGGGATTTAGTTCGACAATCGAGAGCAGCGGCGTGTTGGCGGCTACAGTCTGGCCTTCGTCCACATAGCGCTCAGCGACTACGCGATCCTCATCGCCGCCGGTCCAACCCGCTGTTACCTTGGTATATCCGAGCCTGATATTTGCGGTTTTCAGCGATGATTCGGCCTTCGCTACCTGGGCCGCAGCGACTTTAAGTTGAGCTTGCTTTGCCTGTTGAT
>JAZFVY010000345.1:0-3545 GCA_036447975.1 Desulfobacterales bacterium | reverse complement strand
TTGATCTGTCAAGGAATTTGGGGTTTATGTCAAATATGTAAAAAAACGAAGGAACAAGAATCTTTACAAACGCCAAATGATGTGCAATAAAATCATTTTGACAAATCCAGGTTGGCACATTATTTTTATGCTTCAAGAAATCTCCATTAAAAACTTCGCAATAATCGACGACCTTCAGATATCATTTTCAGACGGACTAACCATATTGAGCGGTGAAACCGGCGCAGGCAAGTCTATCATCATCAATGCGGTCAATCTTCTACTTGGCAGCCGAGCATCCGCCGGCCTTATCCGTACCGGATGCGAGACTGCTGAACTCGAAGCGCTGTTTAAGATCACACCCGCCAGCGTAATTGCCGAAATCATGGAAGAAAACGGTTATGATCCTGAAGAAGGACTGTTGACAAGGAGGATTATTTCCCGCAGTGACAGGCACCGGATTTACATCAACGGACGGCTTGCCACCATTCAGCTCCTGAATTCCATAACCGAAAATCTGGCCAGTATCTCAGGACAGCATGCTCATCAGGGACTATTAAAAGAAGAACAGCACCTGATAATACTTGATCAGTTTGGAGGTTTGATGCCCCTGCGTGAAGAGATTTACAGGTGTTTTCACGAAATCCTTCCTTTGATTCAGAATCTTAACGACCTGAAGGCATTAAAAAAACGTCATACTGAACAAGTTCAGTTGCTTGAATTCCAGCAAAAAGAGATCGTGGAAGCATCCGTAATTATAGGAGAAGATGCCGAGCTTGAACAGGAGCGGATTCGCCTGAAAAATGGAGAAGCACTTTTTCAGGCGGTCCACGGCAGTATTGATGAGCTTTACAGCTCCCAGGGCGCGGTTATTGAACGCCTTGCATCGGTGAAAAAGGATCTTGACAAGGCTTCAAAGATAGACCCTGAACTCTCTTTAAAGGCAGAAAGCATTGCCAAAGCCACCTTTCATCTAGAGGATATTGCTGAAGAGCTTAGAAATTATCTGAAAAAAATAGAAGTCGACGAAAATCGTCTCGAAACGGTTGAGGCGCGCATTGACACCCTCGTCAAGCTCAAGCGTAAATACGGAGGATCCCTTGAGGCTGTACTTTCCCACTTTGAGTCCATCGCCAATGAGCTTTCTGGAATTGAAAATATATCCGATAATATCTCTGACATCCAGGAAAGACTTTCCGGCCTGCACGATAACCTTGTCAACCTGGCCATGGAGCTTTCCAGAAAAAGGAAACAGACCGCCGAAACTCTTGCCGAAAAAGTGGAAAAAGAACTTGCCACACTTAAAATGTCGCAAACAGAGTTTAAGGTATCATTTAAAACAATACCTGCGGATAAAAATTACGACCCATATATTACAACAGAGGGAAACGCCATCAATGAAACCGGAATAGACCGCGCAACCTTCCTTATTGCGCCAAATGTGGGAGAACCGCTAAAACCGCTTTCCCATATCGTCTCAGGCGGGGAACTTTCAAGGATTGTACTTGCTTTAAAAGCCATATTGGCTAAGACAGATGCGGTCGAAACCATTGTTTTTGATGAAGTTGATGCCGGAATAGGAGGAAGCGTGGCTGAGGTTGTAGGTAAAAAACTATCTTCCCTTGGTCGCTATCACCAGGTCATCTGCATCACCCATCTGCCCCAAATAGCAAAATTCGGCGAACATCATTTCAGTATCTCAAAGCATGTTTCAGATGGTAGAACCAAAACCGCAATCCGCCTTTTGAGCGAAACAGAACGCATCAAAGAAATCGCCAGGATGCTGGGTGGTGAAAAGATTACCCGGGCAACTCTTGATCATGCACATGAAATGCTGGATACATGAAACCTAAAATAAGTTAGATAATTTAGATCATCTCCCAATTAGGTTTAGCTAATTAAGGCAAGTCGAGTGAATAATCTTCAAGTAAGTCGGTGTGGTGCCAGACATAATTAGCCGGGGATTTAAGCTTCATTGAAAAAGGTGAATTTGGTACAGCAAAAAAATACATATCGAAATCGAAAGAATCTTAAAAGCGCTGATAAAATCTTTAGAAAAAATACTGGAATCCTTGACCCCTGGAATCCTTGGACCCTCTTCTCCAACTAAATTGGAGAAGAACTAATAATTTTGAATTTTTACAGATTTCCGGCACTTATCAATTGAATTTTTCGTTCAATTGAAGTAATAGATATAATTGTTATTTTTAGAAAAGTTGTTTTTTAAAGGAGCGTCAATATGCCTATATATGAATTCAAATGCTTAAAATGCGAGAAATTTATTGAACTGCTCGTTATGAACACAGATAACGAAATTGAACTAAGGTGCCCTGAATGCAGCTGTGAAGAACTTGAACGTGTTCTAAGCACCACAAGCTACAGCAAGAGCAATGGTTCCGCAAAAAGTCCTGGATCGAAGGCCCAGACCCGGACCTGCGGAAGGGGCTCATGTACCACCTTCGAAATACCCGGACCAACCCGGTAAGCGCCTTTTCCTTCATTATTGTACAACACATGATACGTTGTATCATGCAGCCGGAATAGCCCGCATTTCTCATGAAGAACATCAAACAGAATGGAAAGATAATACGATATTGATAAATTATACATTAATTTATCTCGAGTTCGGAATTGCAGACTGTAGTAGTGCAAAAAAAAATAGCATTTGATGTTCTTCACCAAAGGCTAACCAGAGCGGCACATGAACTGCGTTATTCAGCCCTCGAAGTATAACACTACGTCTTCGGGCTGAAAGGCCTTGTTCCTGCGCCGCTCTGGCTCGTGAGAAATCCGATATTGCATTTTCGGGTTATTGACAATGGCCTGATTCAGCATTAATGTTGAAATTCGTTTTCAACGAGGAATCCAAATGAAACGAATTCATAACCGGGAAAAGCAGCAGTTCAAAAAACTTTATACGCAAGAAAATATTGAGGATTTCGAAGATAGGTTTAATATTCTTGAAGTTTTTCTTCAAACCGAACGTCACGTTACCGTCGGCGAACTCATTAAGCTTCTTGACGAAAGCGGATATCAATATGAGCCTGACTTTGTAAGGGACACAATTAAATTGATGTGCCGTTTTGGTTTTGCTCGTAAAAGTAAGTTTTATAATGGTGAAGTGCGATATGAACACAGGCATTTAGGTCAACATCATGATCATATGATCTGTACAAAATGTAAGAATATTGTTGAGTTCGAAGATGATCAGCTTGAAAGCTTGCAGGTTCAGATCGCTGCGGCTTATAATTTTCATATGCTTCAACATAAGATGGAAATTTACGGAATATGTTCCACATGCCTTAAAGATCGTATACAACTTATGCCACTTGTCAGTGCTAAACAGGGTGAGCGGCTTGAAATCAAAGATTTTTCAGGGGGCGCCAAGGTGCGAATGCGTTTATCAACAATGGGTTTGAGAGTCGGAGACAAGTTAGACGTTGTTACCAACCTCAACAAAGGACAACTTGTTGTTGCTGTTGATTACAAACGGTACGTCCTTGGGCGCGGGCTGGCAAAAAAGATACTGGTGGAACCCATTAAATCCTGAATAGTTTCAAGCACAA
>JAZFVY010000344.1:0-3123 GCA_036447975.1 Desulfobacterales bacterium | reverse complement strand
TTCTGTTTCTTCGCCTTATCCAGGTATACTTTCAAAAAGATATTTTCTATAGGTTAAATCGGGCTTGTCCAACAAACGGTTTAGATTGTGGTTCGTTCCTCACACAATCTAACCTTATTCATTATGCCTTGATCTTGATCTTGGACTTATAAGAAACTCAATTACAGATCATAAACCTGTTCCAAGAAATGAAAAAAGAGCAATTAAGACAAAGAATATCCACTGAAACAATTTGAATATTCCATTTGGAATATCAGATGCAATCGCAAGCACTATTTGCCAAATTGCAAATACGACATAATTAGCCGCGATAAATTTGGTCACGGCGGCAGATCCGGTACCAGACCAAATATTCAAACCAATTAAAAGCAGCGTGACCGCAGAAAGGATCAAATAGGTTGAAACGTAATGGAAAACACAATGCATCACTTTCTTGGGAATTGGATCAAATGAAGCCCCAAGCATTGGCTTAAGAAAATCTTTGCTACCAACTGCAAAATGGCCAACCGTAGTGGCGCTCGCGATCAAACCTGCAATAATGATATACCAGTTCATTTCGTTCCTTCCTTCTTTGTAAATTCATTCCTTCAGGAGCATAATGCCCGAGTTGACGGGCAAATTTTAGCCGGATAACGGTAACGAAGTTGCTGGTTATTCGGAAAAATTTGCCGGTCGAACGTTTGGTTCTCGAGGCGCGAAGCGCCGAGGAAACAAACGGGCGGCCGGATTCCCGGCAACTCGGGCATTCCCGTGGCGCGGAGCGCCGCGGGAACAATTGATTATTATGTAAAATTGCCTGATATAATGATATTCGGCTATACAACAGGCAATGTTGCTTATTGACAATATCAAATATGTCCGGTCTCATTTATCTTAGATTATATCAATGGAAAAAAAAACATGTCAAGTTAACTAATTGATGAAACGCTTCGCACAATGCGATGCAGAAACTACTCGATAAGCACTGAACAAAGATACACTCTAATTGAGGGTACAGCTTATGGGTGAAGCGCTATGTGGCCTTTCATAGAATGCGTAGCAGAGCCGATTTGTTTGACGGAGAGAAAAAGATCGAACAAAAGAGAAAGATATACTGTCAAGTATCGATTTGTAACCGGATGTAATTCATTGACATTTTCCGAACAATCATTTATTGAATTGATATATTTAATGTTCTTGGAGAAGGTAAAGAAGTTTCCGCTGGTTCTCATGTAGGATATCATTTACAAATAATAGGAGGAAAACGGTATGACAAAGAATCTGAAAAAGGATCTACAGGCTGTAAACAGTGAAATCAAGGCGCTTTCAAAGAAAGTTGAAAAAGTAATTGTTGCGGTGGATAAGCTTGAGAAAGCAAAAGCCGTAAAGGCAAAACCAGTTAGAAAAGCTGCTGCAAAACCAGTAAGAAAGGCTGCTGTTAAAAAGGCTGCTGTTAAAAAGGCTGCTGTTAAAAAGCCCGCTGCAAAGAAAACCGCCCAATTATCAGCAGTTGATACTGCTTTTGGTTTCATTAAAAGATATAAAAAAGGTATCAGCACCGCCGCACTTATGGAAAAGACCGGATTCGATCAGAAAAAAGTTTATAATATTATTTATAAACTGAATTCACTTGGCAAGATCAAAAGTGTTGGGAAGGGTGTTTATGTGAAGGCATAACCCTTTAAACGGAGCTGTGATATCAGTAAGTTTTATTTATTTTCAGGATGTTGTGATAGTTGCAGGCCTGCGATAGTGGTGAAACTATTAAATTCTATAATTCAGGATTTAGCTTTTAAGGTTCTTCTCCAATTTAGTTGGAGAAGAGGGTCCAAGGATTCCAGGGGTCAAGGATTCAAGTGTTTGTTTTCTAGAGATTTTATCAGAGCCTTTAACATTCTTTCGATTTCTGCTATGTCTTCCTTACATCTGAAACCACACCGACTCACTTGAAGATTATTCACTTGACTTGCCTTAATTAGCTACTACTAATCGGGAGATGATCCGCTTTTTAATAACTCCGCATAGATTTCTATTGGGTGTTTAACAACTATATTGTCACCAGACTTGGACAGCATGTCAGAAATTTGAAGCATGCAGGCCGGACTTCCGGTGGCGACTATTGAACATCCTGACGCTTTAATATTGTCCCGTTTTACTTTTCCAATATTAGCTGAAAGCTCATAATACTCCAAATTAAAACTTCCTCCCAGCCCGCAACATTGGTCAGAATTAAGCATCTCCTTGAGCCGGTATCCCGGGTTTGCGCTTATGAGAGATCTGGGTTCGGCAAACACGCCTAACGACTTTTTGAGATGGCACGGATCATGATAGGTTACGTCAACGGCGTCGGCACCGTTTGAAAATTTATCCTTTTCCACACCGACCTTTGATACCAGGAACTGGTTAATATCCAGGTTCTTTTGAGTGATTTTTTCGACCCTGCTTATAGCATAATCTGAATCTTTATTAGCCATCATGGGCCACTTTCGGAAAGATTTTATCCATGAAACACCCGACATAAAAGGCCACCTTGATGCCGGAGCACCCCGGATTTGAATTTTAAGGTGCAAAACTTGACTTATAAATTAATTTATCTCAACTTCGGAATTGCAGGCTGTAATAGTGCAAAACAAAAAAGACATTTGATATTCTTCAAGTGAAATCCGGGTTAGGTCGAATATTTTATTTTTTTATTGCATGACTTGCTGTAAATCTGACATATTAGATATCATAAGCATTCTGCAATAATAATTTGCGCCTCCTGAAAACGTCTTATAAAGGGATATCAAATCTTTATTTTATTCATTATATCTTTTTAAAAAGGTAAAATCATTTGGTTTTAAAAATTGACCATTTTAATGATGATTTCGATTCCGGCTTTAAGATTTTCCATGAGTTGATGGCTAAAAAGCTCAGGAATATTCTTTTGGTTTCCAGCCTCTATGATGCCTGTATCATGGAAGAAGACGGCAGGCTATCGGAAAGGATCATCCATGAGTACCGAGGACTGAATTTAAGCCAGCCTCCACGGATCAGTTGGGTTTCCTCCGCTGAAGAGGCCCTTTCATCGCTGGATGAAAATATGTTTGACATGGTTATCATCATGCCCCGTCTTGCTGACATGGATGCCTTTTCCCTGGGCCA
>JAZFVY010000343.1:0-3364 GCA_036447975.1 Desulfobacterales bacterium | reverse complement strand
CGCAAAGCTCGGTCTTAAGGACTCTGGTCAAAGAAGGACAACTTTCATCGGCTTCACTCAGCCGCAGGCTATATGTTACACCATCCAATATTACAGGGATCATTGATCGCCTGGAAAAAAAGGGATTGGTGGAACGGACCAAGAAAGAGGGAGATCGTCGGGTAGCTTTAATTACATTAACAAAAAGCGGATCTGAACTGAGCAATTCACTGCCTGATCCCATCGAAAAGAAATTTATTTATGAGCTGGCTGATCTAGAACCGGAGCATGTTCGAATACTCGCCTTGGTGATGAATCAAATTCTCAACCTTATCGACGCCAAGGGAGTTGACGACGCATTTCTGGAGTTACACCATGGATCCGTTCCTTCTGGCAATGAGGAAAAGGACAGCGGATCATAATTGTTCCTGAGTTATCTAAAGATATCCTCTATTTAGCTCAGGTGTCGTGGAGTTGTCGCCTGACCAGGGAATTGATGCGGTATCTATTGAAGATGCACATCGCGTAATGATCTATCTTTGTTGGAAATGTATGGTCATATGATTTTGTTTAAACCCGCTTCATTTAAGTAACTTTAAGATTCTCATCAATTTTCGAGACCTTTGCAAAACGCCCCCTTTTGCCCAATTTCTGTGTCAAGCTCAACATTTTGCACGAAGTGAAGCTTTAGCTTTATCCTCAAAATACTCAATGTATTCCTGTGGTTAAAATTTTCGCTTTCCTTGAACTTGAACAAAATTGAGCATTTTTCAAAGGTCTCTTTTCATGCAAGATTCAGGTATGACTTTCTCAGCACCTTTTTATCGATTTTGCCCACGCTTGTCTTGGGAATTTCTTCGACAAATTCATACTTATCGGGAACACCGTATTTGGATAGTTTGCCCTCCTGGGCAAATTTGAGCATAAATCGGCGAAGATCTTCGCCGGACAACTTGTTCTTGAATTCGGGCTTCAAGACCACGATAACCAGAGGGCGCTCTCCCCACTTTTCATCCGGGATACCGATGGCAGCCGATTCCAAGACCGCTTCATGCCGGCTCATCAAGTTTTCCAGATCCAGGGAAGAAATCCATTCGCCGCCGCTTTTAATCACATCTTTTATTCTGTCAGTAATTTGCAGATAGCCTTCCGCGTCGATGTAGCCCACATCACCACTGTGCAGCCATCCCTTGCGCCACAACTCTTTGGTCTTGTCGGGAGCTTTATAATAGCTCCGGGTCAACCAGGGCGACCGCATAACGACTTCCCCCGTAGATGCACCGTTATGAGGCAAAGGATTGCCTTCATTATCCACAACTTCAAACTCAGCTAAGGGAATCGGTTTTCCGGTTTTAACGATTACATCCAGTTTTTTATCATCATCCCAGTCCAGCATATATTCCTTGAGGGTTGCCAGACTCATCACAGGACAGGTCTCCGACATTCCATACCCTGCATAAACATCTATTCCGAGATCTCTGGCAGCCTTTGCCAGTCCTTCGGACAGTCTTGCCCCGCCGATGACGACCTTCCAGTTGGACAGATCCACAGCTTTTATGGCCGGACTGGTTACAATCATTTGAAGAATGGTCGGTACGCAGTGGGAAAACGTCACCCTTTCGGTCTGAATCAGCTTTAACAGCATACCGGGCTCGTACGGACCCGGATAGACCTGTTTGGCGCCCAAAAACGTGGAAACATAGGGAAATCCCCAGGCATGGACGTGAAACATGGGGGTCAGCGGCATATATACATCATCGGATCGGAACCGGCCGATAGTGTGAAAAGCTCCGACGGCCAGTGCAACCGAGAGAGTATGGAGCACGAGTTGACGGTGGGAGAAATGCACGCCCTTTGGGCTGCCGGTGGTACCCGTAGTATAGAAAGTGGTTGCCTTGGTATTCTCATCCAGATCGGAAAAATCATAGGAAGAAGAAACCGAATGCAGCATGTCCTCATATTCGGCATCCAGTTTCAATCGAGTATCCGGCCTGCGTTCATCTTCTAAAATTATGACAACCGTTTTGACTGTTTCTATTTCGTCACGAATTTTTTCCAAAATTGGCAGAAAATCGGCGTTTATTATTATTAATTTGGCTTCTGCATGCCGGAGGGTATATAAAATCTGGTCAGTAGAAAGTCTCCAGTTTATGGTTTGCATCACCGCCCCCATCATCGGAACCGCAAAAAAGCATTCGAGATAGCGGTGGCTGTCATAATCAAATACGGCCACGGTATCTCCCGGCCTGATGTTCAGCTTTTCAAGACCGCCGGCCAGCCGGTTGATGCGCTCATGCAAGGATATATAGGTGTAGCGGAACCTGTCCCGATATACAATCTCCCGGTCCGGTGAATTGAGAAGGGGGGTGTTGAGCAATTTCTTGATGATTAACGGATACTGGTAGTGCTCTCCCGGCTGATATGCTGTTGCCTTCATGGATACCTCCCCTCGGTTCTGATTCATGAGCCCGTTTCTTTAGTGTCTTTTCGCCCGATCTCTGCGTCATGCTCAAAAAATAATCCTCATAATATCAACTATATGACTCAGGTTATTTTTTTCGCATGCCTTGATCTCGAACGAAAATCCTACTAAATCAACAGGCTCATTCATTGGCTTTGTTTGAAGTTAAAAAGGCGTCTCTTTATCTGTTGTAGACACGAATTCGAGTATCACAAAACGTACAATTCTTCAAGAATTCGTAATTCTCAAAAAAGGCTTGACAACCGATGGGTGCAATATTAGAAACAGAGAGACAGACTGGTCGGTCTCTCTGTTCTATAAAGGTGAACCGCAATGAATTTGAAAGAGAAAATTATCCTCGAATCCTTAAAACTCTTTTCCCTGAAAGGGTTTATCGGCACATCGATTCACGATATTCTAACCGCCGCAAACACTTCAAAGGGTGGATTTTATAATCATTTCAAAAGTAAAGAGGATCTGTTCTTCCAGGTTCTCGAAGAGGCGCGAAGAATTTGGCGTGAAAAGAATCTGAAAGGTCTTGAAGATATTGAAAATCCTATCGAAAAAATTAAAAAGTTCCTGGAAAACTTCAGGGACCTGTATCTAAAAGATGCCGAGAATTTTCCAGGTGGTTGTATATTTGTTACTTTTTCAGTTGAACTCAATGACCAGCGTCCCCATTTGTCCAGGGAGGTAAACAGAGGGTTTATCGGCCTTAAAGGCATGCTGAAGCGGCTTCTGGACGAGAGCAAGGAAGCAGGTGAATTGAGAAGTGATGTGAGTACCGATGCCATTACCGAAATGTTATTTGCCGGCGTGCTGGGTGCAACGGTTATGTATGGTGTGGATAAATCGGCGGAAAATCCGGACCGGTCGATCAGTGCGCTGATCGACTATCTTGAAAAACTGCGGTAAGTTCTCAAT
>JAZFVY010000342.1:0-5605 GCA_036447975.1 Desulfobacterales bacterium | reverse complement strand
TAAAGTCAGCACCAAAAAATAACTTTGTTGTCTTGTTTTGGAGAAAGGAGGAAAGTAATGTGATTCTATTCAATGGTAGCGTTTTTCCAAAAGGGTGGGTTGTTCATGTACCCCATTCTGCTCGTGTTTGTGGCCGGCATGGCCATTACGGTCGAGCGCTGGTTTAAGTTGAACCGCATCCGGAGCTTGAACCGCAAAATGTGGAACCTGCTGCATCCGGTGCTGACTAAGGGAGAGTTCGACAAAGCGCGTACGATAATGGACAAGGACAAATCCACCATCTCGCAAATGCTGGGAATGGGACTGGCGCGCGTGGGTGCGGTCCGGCGTCGTGAAGACATTGAAATCGCCATGGAAGAGAGCATGATGGAGATCATCCCTCAACTGGAAAAGCGCTGAACAGTATCTCCGATTTCAATAGGCGTCAGTTCGAGACGAAATCGGAGTTTTCGGATGGAAACTAAATAGTTTTTGGAACATCCTTCAGATATAAGATGCTGACTTGACTTGGGCATCTTTGTGCTTAGGTTTGTAGCATCAAAAGTTCAAATCAAAGGAGTCTATTGTGAAAAAAGTTGAGAACGGTCTGTTCGTAAGCGTTGATTACAAGGGAACGCTACAAAATGGAGACTTATTCGATACCAGCCACGAGCGCCAATCCCTTGAGGTTAAAGTTGGTGCAGGGCAGTTGATAGCCGGCTTTGAGAATGAACTGCTGGGGATGTCCTTGAACGAAAGAAAGACCTTCACCCTCGAACCGGAAGAGGCTTACGGGCAAAGAAATGATAATCTTAAGCACGCCATTCCCAGAGCCGATATCCCGCCTGAGTTGAACCCCCAGGTCGGCATGATGGTCGACCTTCAATCCTCAGAAGGGCAGCAGATTCCAGCCCAAATTGTTCATTTGGATGAAGAAAAACTGACCTTGGACATGAACCACCCTCTGGCCGGCGAAACGTTGAACTTTGAAATTGAAGTGGTGGGCATCAGCGACACACCGACTCAAGCTCCGTCTGCGTGTGGGTGTGGATGTGCCTGCTCACAGGACAGCTGCTAAAATGAGGGGAATGTTGCCATAGATTCGCTTGAAATTCTTGAGGACAGGCTGAGAAAGCTCGAAGAGAAAATCAGGCAAGCCAAACTGCAACCTTGTATTGTTTGGGCAATTCTAAAGGAGCAACTTTTATGTTTTTCAAACTGTTTTTAGCATTCACGCTTATTCCGGTCGCCGAAATTTATTTGATTATCAAGCTGGGCGGCCATTTGGGCGCCTTCAATACGGTAGCCATTATCATCATCACCGGATTTGCAGGTGCCACCCTGGCACGTGCGCAGGGCTTGCAAACCATGCTGCGGGTCCGGCAGAGCCTGCAACAGGGGCTTGTGCCAGCCGAAGAAATGGTAGATGCCCTGCTTATTTTCGTGGCCGGCATTGTCTTGCTTACCCCTGGTTTCATCACGGATGCAGCCGGTCTGCTGCTGCTTTTTCCGCCGGCCCGCCTTAATTTCAAACGTTTTCTCAGGCGTAAATTCGACCAGTGGAGTAAGGACGGAACTATTAAGTACATCAATCTTCCTTAAAAAAAACTTATCTTGTTTATTTCACGCGATTACATGAACTGGTATCAGGGAAAAGATAAAATTCATCTATGCGCTATGAGAATTTGGGGAGAGCCATGCACGATATCACATCATTCATTGTAAACCCGCCACATGTGCGAAACATTTTTACAAATCGTACGTTGAACATGCAGTCCATCAAACTATTAGGCTATGACATGGACTACACTTTGATTAACTATCACGTCAAGCATTTGGAAGAAATGGCTTATGAACATTTAAAGGGGAAATTATTAGAACTCGGCTGGCCCATAGAGAATCTTCATTATGACCCGATAATGATGATTAGGGGCCTTGTTATAGACAAGAAACTGGGCAATATCGTGAAACCGAATCGTTTTGGATACGTTAAACGCGCCTACCACGGAACCTCGTCTCAGGACTATAAGGAAATGCGGAAAACATACTCGCGAACGCTCGTGGATATTCGGGAAGACCGATGGATTTTACTGACCACGCTTTTCGACCTATCGGTGGGTTGCCTGTATGCCCAGCTGGTGGACAAACTGGACAGCGGTGAGTTTCCCGAAGTATGGGGATATGCTAATCTTCAGGAAAAAATAAGTAGGCGTTTGGATCTTTCCTATGCAAAGGGGTTACTCAAGGACAAGATTCTCAAAGATCCGGAAACTTATGTTGTGGAGGATTCCGAAACGCCCCTTGCTCTTCTTGATCAGAAGTACGCCGGGAAAATTCTTGTGCTGATAACCGATTCCGGCTGGGGATACGTAAAGGATATAATGGCATATGTATTTGATCGCCATTTACCAGACGGAATGAATTGGCGTGACCTGTTTGATATGATCATTGTTTCAGCAGGAAAGCCCAACTTTTTTTTGCAAAAGCAACCCGCCTTTGAAGTGGTCAATGAGGAAGGGTTGTTGAAACCCGAGGTCGAGTCCCTCAAAAGAGACCGCATTTATGTGGGCGGACATGCGGGCATGGTAGAAGAAGCATTCGGAATGGATGGAAGCGAAATTATGTATGTGGGAGATCATATTGAATCGGATGTGCATGCGTCCAAGAGCATGCTCAGATGGCGTACCGCGCTTGTATTACCGGAGTTGGAGGAAGAATTGGCATGCTTAAACGAATTTCGTACCGATCAAGCCGAGCTGTTCAATATGATGAAGGAAAAAGTAAAGCTTGAGAATGATATGATCCAAATACAGATCTTCTCTCAACGGGCAACGTTCGGTTATGGGCCCCAACTCGATATGTCCATTTCAGCATTTAATGAAAAAATTGGCGAACTGTCTGAAAAGATATCTGCTTTGGATAAACGCATCAAACCTTTGGCGATAAACGCATGGAAGATCTTTAACCCCCATTGGGGACTTATCACTCGGGCCGGCTGGGACAAGAGCTATCTTTCGCGACTTCTGGAGGGACATGCGGACATCTATATGTCCCGGGTGTCCAATTTTCTTTACCGTACACCTTTCGCCTATCTGCGTTCCACCAGAAGCAGTCTTCCCCATGATTATGATCTTATCGAAGGGCCAAGAAGAGGTGAACTGACGATTGATGGCTTTTAAAATATTGGCCATAAAAGCGATTCAATCGGCACATATTTTTGTGCGCACATTTTGGGCAGATTTTAAACGGATCCATTTTCATCTACTCCTTGCTATTTTTGACTTTCGTTATACAAGATTTGACACCGAATACTACCCTAAAGCCTACTCACTCCGCCCGTAATGCCTCGATGGGATCAAGGTTGGCAGCCCGGTGGGCCGGCAGGACGCCGGCTAAAAGACCAATAAATGCCGCTAAGATTTCGGCCAGCACGACGTATGACCAGGGAGTATGTGTGGGAAGCGCCGGCACAGCCACTCCCAGAAACCAGGCCCCGCCGGCACCGATTATCAAGCCGGCCAACCCACCGATGCTGGACAGGACCACGGCTTCTCCGATGAAAAGAAACAATATATGCCTTCGTTCGGCACCGATGGCTCGCAGCAGCCCTATTTCTGCGGTCCGTTCGTTCACCGCGATGGTCATTATGGTCAGAATCCCAACCCCTCCCACAAGAAGTGAAATTCCGCCCACCGCACCCACCGCCAGGGTAAGAATGCCCAGTACAGACCCCAGCACATCCAGCATTTGTTCCTGAGTGATAATGGTAAAGTCTTCAGCACCGTGCCTGGCCATGAGCAGCTTTTTTATTTTTTTAGCTACTTGATCTGCACTACTGCCGGTGGCGTATAACAGATCAATTTCCATCAGACTATCGCGATTGAAAATTGCCAACGCCCTGCTGGTGGGGATGTAGACGGCATCATCCAGATCAAATCCCAGTAACTGACCCTTGGATTCCATAACCCCTATAACCCGGTAGCGTTCACCGCCGATGCGGATACGCCGGCCCAAAGGATTCTCACCGACAAAAAGCTCATCCCGGACCTTGCTGCCCAAAACAGCAAACGCCCGGGAAGCACTGGGATCGTCAGCCGTAAAGAAATGGCCTTTGGCGACTCTAATTTGCCACACCTTCGGGGCCTGAGGACCGACACCGAAGATGTAAGTGCGCCGGCTGCGTTTGCCGAATTCAACCGGTGCGTTGCCCTGAACCACGGGGGCAACTGCAATAATATTTGGAATCCGCTTTAGCGCTGCCGCATCATCCATGCTCAACGGGCGTACATTGCTGATAATGCCACCTGACATCCCGGCAGTGGTGGATTTGCCAGGTGTAACACCGATAAGGTTGGTTCCGAACTGGGTAAACTCTGACAGCACGAACCGGTGGACACCTTCACCAAGGGAAGTGAGCAGTACCACCGAAGCGATGCCGACGGTAATACCCAGCGTGGTTAAAAAGCTTCGCATCCGCTGGCTGAAAAGGGCGGCTAACGATAGTTTCACGGAGTCTTTGAGCAGCATATCTTCAATTATACTTATACGATTTTGAATCTAAACGTTTGCTATTTTTTACCACTGATTTTTCATGGATTGTATAACAGATTCTTTTAATCTGTGACCTTACATAGCTCTATCTTCGCGAGAGGGCCTGCACAGGATCGAGTTTGGATGCCCGTCGAGCCGGTAAAATTCCAAACACTAAACCGGTTAAAAGCGCTACACCAATGGCAGCGAACAAAGACCATACTGAAATTGTTATGGGAAAGCTTGGATATGCGCGGGCGAGGGCCCAGGTACCGAAAAATGCCAAAATGAGCCCGATTGCCGCTCCAATCAAAGAAAGGACTGCCGATTCCGCCAGGAAAAGACGAAGAACCTGCCCCCCGCGTGCACCGATCGCCTTAAGCAGCCCGATTTCGGTGGTTCGCTGGGAAACAGCGATCAGCATAACGTTCATGATCAAAATACCTGCCACCGCCAGGCTGATAGAGGCAATACCTGCTACCGTTAGGGTGAGCGTGGTGAAGATCCGGTCAAAGGTTGAAAGCAGGGCGTCCTGCGTGATGACGGTGATGTCGTCTTCACCTTCATGCCGCTTGCTGATGATGCTCAAAATCGATTTTTTGGCCCTAAGGATAGCACCACGGCCACTGGCCTGAATCATGATGCGGAAAAGTGACGATGTGTTAAACAAGGCCTGGGCCGAAGCCACCGGAATAACGACCACATCTCCCATATCCAGACCCATGGACTGCCCCTTTTTGGCCATCACGCCAATAACCCGGAAACGACGATCACCGATCCGGACCCATTTGCCCAGAGCTGATTGATTGCCGAATAGTTCCTTTTTGAGTCTGTATCCCAGCACACAGACTGTCGCGCTGCGTGTAGGATCGCCGGCCGGGAGAAAACGGCCCTGAGCCATAGACAGGTGCCGAATTTCAAACAGTTCAGGGGTGGACCCGAGGATGATTACTTCCCGATCCAGTTGCTTGTGGGAAACCGGCGCCGAACCCACAGTGATAGGCGCTACATGACGGATGGCAGAAATACGCTTCAGTGCCAGTGCGTCTTCCAATGTCAGATCACGGGGTGTCTCACCCAACAGCGGAGGAGGACC
>JAZFVY010000341.1:0-4612 GCA_036447975.1 Desulfobacterales bacterium | reverse complement strand
CATAAAATTTACCCCACTAAATAAGATGTCTTGACACTAACCCATGCTAAACTCTAATTTCTTATGAAGAATTTGAGTCCTTTGCAAAACGCCCCCTTTTGCCCAATTTCTGTGTCAGGCTCAAATTGTAATCCTCAAAATACTCAATGTATTCATGCCTGCCCCGTAGGTCCGGAAGATCGTACGGGGTGGTTAATCCGCCAAAGTTCGGTGGCGGATTCGCCTTCCCCTCCGGGGCGTAGGCCCCACGGGCCGGAGGCTTGAACTTGAACAAAATTGAGCATTTTTCAAAGGTCTCAATTATATCGGATTCTATAAATATAATGATATTGATCAATTAAATTATTCATCGGTTGCTTCTCAATAAGTTGTTGAGAACTATATGATAAAAGACACGTCTTATCACCAGTGGGCTCAAACTATTTATTAAGAAGTTACATTAATCGAGTTGATCAGAAATTTTCAAGAACTTGCAAATCGTGCAAAATGTTGAGCCTGATATCCTGCCAATGGCGGGAGGCAAAAGAGGGCGTTTTGCAAAGGTCTCATTTTTATATTTGGCATTATTACTCAGTTAATTATCTAACCGGATCCATGTTAGCTTTAATGGAAGAATATGAATTTTCTGTGATTAAAGATTGAAGAATTAATTAGGTATTCTTTCCAACTGGCGGGACCCAATAGGAGTTATCCTATCCTTATATTTAAGCGTTTATATCATGTTTAGTAGCCTGTCAAGGGCTTTCGGTTCATTTTTAAGTATTTTTGAAAAAAATTATTGAATAAAAGATCAACAGATCTTATCAACTGATCCTTTGAACAGTCATTTGCTAATACAAATTCAGCACGTTCAACTTTCTCTGCCTGCGGCATCTGAACATTTATAAGGTCTTCAGCCTCATCACGGGAGACTTTATCACGGTCCATAAGCCTTTTAACCCGCAATTCATGATCAGCACTGACTACGATAATCACGTCGAACTGCTCTGCCATGCCGAGTTCAAAGAGAAGAGGGACTTCTACCAGTAGAACAGGATCACCATCCTGTTCTGCTTGAGCTATTCTCAGATGCATAAGCCGCGATATTTCAGGATGTATGAACCGCTCCAGGGCAAGCCGAGCAACATCATCGTTAATAATAATGCTCCGCAACTCTTGACGATTCAAATTGCCATCACTTAATAAAACCTTTTTCCCAAAATAATTAACAATTTTTTCATGAGCAAGCGAGCCCTGAGCAACAGCTTCCTTTGCCAGGGCGTCAGAACTGATGACCTTTACACCCAATCCTTTCAAGCGGTTGCAAACAGTGGTTTTACCGGATCCGGCACCACCAGTCACCGCAACCTTTAAAACCTTTAATATCCTTTCGTCCATATTAGTTTCCAGATAGACACAACTTGAAAATAATGATACCTTAATTGAGCGAAAGTCGAGGATATCCCAGACCCAAGGCATCAAGGGCGAAGCCGTAGTTGTCTACTGCGAGCCTTTGATAACACAGGAGATGGGGTATCCTCGGCTTTCCCGACCTGTTGGGTCGTAGCTGAAAGCGAAGCCCAAAGGGTAAACAAAATGGGATTTTGTTCAAAAATGTATATCTCACTTATAGAAGAGTTACGAAAATATATCCAAACCTACAAAATGAATGATAAAATTAAACACATAAAATATTTCTCCCGTTTTGTTTACGAACAATTAGGGTGATATTAATCATGAAGTCAGGCAACGTCAAGAAAATCAAGGAGATCAATGATTCAATTCAATTCAAAAATTTTTCCTCAAACAAAAGGATCATATATCATTGGTGGTTCGATCAGAGACTTACTTCTTGGTAGAATTCCCACCGACTATGACATTGCAGTCACTGAAAATCCAGAAAAATATGCAAAAAAAATTGCCGCAAACACAACAGGTCATCTTGTGGAGATGGGAAAATCAGGGCAGACGATTATACGGGTTGTATCGGGTGACAATATCTTTGATATAACATCTTTAAACGGCAAGTCTATTGAGGACGACCTTAAAAAAAGGGATTTTACCATCAATGCAATGGCATATGCATTGTCTTCAGGGGAAATAATCGACTGCCTGGGCGGTCTTCGGGATCTGGCCGATAAAAAAATTCGAATGGTTTCAAAAAATGTTTTCAGGAAAGATCCGATCCGTTTGATACGGGCCTACAGGATTGGTGCATGTCTGGATTTCGAAATTGAATCACAGACTGTTTCCTTAATTAGAGAGAATGCAGATCTGATCCAAAATTCGGCAGGAGAACGGATAAGGGTCGAACTTTTCAAGATGCTTGGCACATCGAAATCATATTATTATCTTTCCCAAATGGCTGATGCCGGGCTTTTGATGGCTCTCTTTCCTGATCTTGGCCGGTTAATTGGATGCCTTCAAAACAGACATCATCATTATGATGTTTTTGAACATACAATGAAGGCATATTACCATCTTGAAACAATACTAAACGATCCGGGTAAGCTTTTGCCGGATACTTCCAGCCAGATCCGCCAATGCATTGATGAAGACAGGACAGCGCTCCTTAAATGTGCAATTCTACTGCACGACATCGGGAAACCTTTGGTAAAAACTTTGGATAAGAAGGGCGAAAGCCATTTTTACGGCCATGCCCAAAAAAGTGCTGACATGGCACAAAAAATCAGCCAAAGTCTGAAGTTTGCTAACCGTGAAAAGCGTTTCATTGACTTTATTATTCGCAACCATATAAAGCCGCTGTTTCTTTTTGCAGCCCATGAAAAAAATAAATTAGCATGGAAAGGTTTAACACGTTTCTTTATAAAATGCGGTAACAATACTCCTCACCTACTGCTACATACCCTGGCGGATATCAAGGCAAAGCAAAAACAATTAAATCAAAGAAACAAAACTTTCATATCGTTTGTAAAAGAGTTGATTTACGATTTTTTTTATAGCTATAAACCCAGAAGCAAGAAGCCACCGCTGATAACCGGTTATGATCTTATTCATACGCTAGGGCTTACACCTTCGCCCGAGTTTAAAACGATTCTTAACCTTGTGGAGGAAGCGAAACTAACAAATAAGGTCAATAGCAGATCAGAAGCCTTAGCGCTAGTGAAAGGTTTTATTAGCAGCAATATTTGATTTAAAACCAAAACATGATGAATCCAATTTTTTTTGAATTCAGCAGCATTCAATATTCCAGCTCTTGACAATACTTAACCATTTATATAGAAAACCCGACAATATTGATGTAAAAAAATGTTTTAGGGTAACACTTTAGCTTTTTGAAAATATTACCGCTGAAATCGATTTGTTTCAAAGAGCTAAACTGTTATGCTTTAAGTTTTCGTTATGTTGAGGATTTCAATCATATAAGAACTTAAACTAAATATCCAAAACCGTATTATAATAATGAAAGGAGATTCATATGAACATTTTGTTTTTCGGGCCAAACGGCAGCGGTAAAGGAACCCAGGGGGCTATTATAAAGGACAAGTACAATACTCCCCACATTGAATCCGGGGCTATTTTTCGTGAAAACATTTCTAAGGGAACAGAATTGGGCGCGAAAGCAAAGGATTATATCGACCGGGGTGATTTAGTGCCAGATGAAATCACAATACCGATGATATTAGATCGCCTGAAGAAGGATGATTGTAAAAACGGCTGGCTTCTTGACGGGTTTCCGAGAAACAAAAACCAGGCCATAAAACTTGATGAATCTCTCAAAGAAGCCGGTTTAGATCTCGATATTGTAGTGGAAATAATTCTGGATCGCGAAATTGCAAAGAACAGGATCATGGGACGGAGGCTTTGTGTAAACGACAACAACCATCCAAATAACATCTTTATTGATGCCATCAAACCAGACGGAGACAAGTGTCGTGTTTGCGGCGGTGATTTAAAAACCAGGGACGATGACCAGGATGAGGCTGCAATTAGCAAGCGCCATGACATTTACTATGATGCAAATGAAGGCACCATTGCATCAGCCTATTATTTCAAAGACCTTGCCGCCAAGGAAGGATCCATAAAATACATTACCCTGGACGGCAAACCCGGTGTGAAAGAGGTTACGGCAGAGCTTGTTTCTAATCTTTAACCAGAATCTCTCATGAAGAATAAAACTGGATTTTAAAAAAGAGGCATTGTAAATGAATCCCGCTCCAAGCGGAATGAGAAATGCGGGTAATAATGTGTCTGCGAGCTGATTTTCAGCCCAGACACATTTTTTTCTTGCCAATCTCCATATTTAGATATATTATCTATAACCTATCTCAAAAACAATCTAAGTGCCCATGGCGGCGTTGCGAAATGGTTCAAAATGCTCACATACTACGTGTATGCTCCGCTTTTTCACCGTTTCGCGCCTTGCCCTGAACCCTAATCTTATTGTTGAGATAGGTTCTATTTATACTTGATAAAGAGAATGACAAAATAACCATCGGAAATGTTGACAATTTATCGTTGATGGAAAGAAGGGGGCGAGCAATTTGAAGGAAATTCAGGTCAAGGTTTTTGATAATGACCTTGAAAAGGCGATGCGCATTTTGAAAAAAAAGATTCAAAATGACGGTCTTTTTAAACGATTAAAATTGAAAAAGGCCTATGAAAAGCCGAG
>JAZFVY010000340.1:0-3186 GCA_036447975.1 Desulfobacterales bacterium | reverse complement strand
AGGATGGGTGATGATATACCTTTGATATATGAAGAAAGTTATCTTCCCATCGAAATGTTTAAGGATATTTTAGGTATGGATCTTACCGGTTCAATGTACAAGGTTCTTTCAGAACGCTTTGATGTTGTATTGGCCCGAAGCGATCAGACGATAAGAGCTGTGAATTTGAACGTTCAAATAGTAAAACTGTTTGATCTTCCAAAAAATTCAGCTGGGCTCTACATGGAAAGCGTAACCTACAATGAGAATAATATACCAATAGAAGTTCTGTGCTCATACTACCGAGGAGATAAGTATGTATTCGAAGTCGAACTGGGGCGGTATCATATAAAAGATAGTAATGCGAACTCTTTTGATACCAGATAACAGGTTATTTTTTATGGCAGCTTGCTGTATATACATCTATTACACTAACTAAGAAAGGAGTTAAATCCATGAAACAAGTGCAGGATTATTATGTACCGTGGATCAAGGGGATTAACATGTACATCTCTAATCATCTTGAACTGGCCTGGAAAGAACCAGGACTTCACAGAATGATGTCCAATGAAAATCCTTATGAGCCTTCATCAAAAGTCCTCGAGGCAATCAACGAATATAGTAAGAAGGCAAACCGGTATCCGGATCAGGGGCTCATCGTTCGATCAGAAATCGCCGAGATAAACGGGCTAAATGGACCTGAAAATGTCATGCTCGGCAACGGGTCCAGCGAAGTCTTTGACATGCTTTTCAGGAGTTTTCTTGAGCCGGGCCAGGAAGTCATTCAGCATACGCCCTGTTTCGGCATTTATAAGCTGCGATGTAATATTTTGGGTGGGAAACTTGTATCCGTACCAATGGTTTATAAAGACCGACAATTGATCTTTGATCCAGATGCGGTCATAGACGCAATAACCGAGAAGACCAAGGTGATTGCTATCGCGAACCCAAACAACCCCACAGGTAACTTTATGGACCCCGAGAGCTTTGTCAAAATAGCTGAGACGGGAATTCCCTTTATCGTGGATGAGGCCTATGTTGAGTTTGGCGGACTGGAAAAATCACAGGTGCAATTGACCAAGAAATACAAGAACGTCATAATCACCCGCACCCTTTCCAAGGCTTACGGGCTTGCAGGGTTGCGATTTGGATATGCTTTGGGTGATAAGGATGTAATCAGCCAGCTTTCAGCTACTCTCATCCCCTGGAATGTCGGTACCATCCCTATGTGGGCTGCCCTGGCCTCACTTAAGGATACCGAGGGCCTGCAGAAAAGGATAGAATTTAATAACAGTGAGATAAAGTTTATTGAAGAATCACTCGGAGACATTCCCGGTTTGACCATCTTTCACTCCCAGGGCAACTATATTCTCTTTGATGGAAGCAATACCGGCAAGACCGGTGCGGACATGGTAAACTTTGCCCTTGAAAAAGGTTTGCTCTTTAGACCGCAGGCCCCAATGTATGGACTCGATGGATTCTTCCGGCTTACCATCGGCTCAAAAGAAGAGAATAGAATGGCCGTTGAGGTAATTAAAGAATTCTTTTCAACCCCGGGTAAATAACAAAGGAGGAAAAGACATGTCCATAGTAAACGCAAAAGAGATGCTTTTAGAAGCAACCAAGGGGAAATATGCAGTGGGTGCGTTCAATGTCACCAACCTCATACAATTGGAAGCGGTCGTGGAAGCCGCCATAAGCAAACATGCGCCGCTCATCATTCAGGCATCCGTAGCACCGTCAAAATTTTTAGGGCCCAAAGTTCTTGCGGCCATATACAGTACCTTATCAGAGTCTGCGCCAATACCGATATGCTTACATCTGGATCATTGCAGTGACGTTGAATTCTGTAAGACGTGCGCTGATGCGGGTTATACAAATATTATGATTGATGCTTCCAAACAGGAATTTGAAGAAAATATAAGACAAACAAAACAGATATGTGATTATTGTCATGAGATAGGAAACATTTCGGTGGAAGGAGAGCTCGGAACGGTATCCGGTATTGAAGATCAGGTCAAAGTTGCGGAAGACGAGGCAGCTTTATGTGATCCGAAAGAGGCTCTGGAGTTTGTTGATCAAACCGGTGTGGATATTTTTGCACCGGCCATAGGTACGGCCCACGGCGTTTACAAAACTAAAACTCCGAAACTTGACTTTGACAGGTTGAAAAAAATAGCCGAGCTTATTAATGGGAATCAACCTAGAATTCCTCTGGTTATTCACGGAGGCACAGGCCTGCAGCCGGATGTCGTAAAAAAACTAGTGTCTTTGGGAGGTGCAAAATTTAATGTTTCAACCGATTTGAAACATACCTTGATTGATACGACTTACGACTATATTTCTTCCCATAGAGATGAATACAATCCTGGCAAAATTGATGCAGCCGTTAAAGAAGCTATTAAAGGTAGAATTGAATACTGGATCGATTTACTGGGATGTGCAGGAAAAGCTTAGCCCGGATAAAAAGGAGGTGTGAACGATGTCAGAAATAAAAGCAATTTTTTTTGATCAGGACGGAGTTATCATAGATACGGAAAAAGATGGTCACAGGGTAGCCTTCAATGAAATGTTTAAGGAGTTTGGTTACGATTTTCAGTGGGATGTAGACAAATATCATGACCTTCTTGAAACTTCCGGGGGAAAAGAACGGATGCGGCAATATTTCAATGAAGTCGGCATCTTCCCCGGTGATTCAGAGGATGAAGAAACAGCGTTGTTATTAAAACTCCATAAAAGAAAGACGGAAATATTCATAGGCCTCATCGAAAGCGGCAAACTCCCGTTGCGGACTGGCGTTAAACGGTTGATGCAGGAAGCATTGGCACACAATCTAATTTTGGGTGTGTGTACCACTGCCAATGAAAGATCAGCAAACGCTATTGCCAGGGGAATGCTAAAAGATATAAATTTTGAATTTGTACTGGCAGGAGATATTGTCAGCAAGAAAAAACCGGATCCCGAAATTTATCTTCTCGCTCTCGAAAAAACAGGGCTCCGGCCGGAAGAGTGTATCGTGATTGAGGATTCGAGAAACGGCATGCTGGCCGCAAAGAAAGCAGGTATGTTAATTGTCGCAACCACAAACATCTATACTGAAAATGAGGATTTAAGTGAGGCTGATATTGTGGTTACAAGCCTGGGCGATCCTGATGGTAAAAAAGGCGTGCTTAAACAAGCGGATGAAAAGCTTGAATATGATGGTGT